>JBEQBH010000012.1:0-11377 GCA_041639955.1 Halobacteriales archaeon
CCGCCGCCGCCGACCGCCGCCCACAGCCCACGCTCGTCGAAACTCCTCGGCGCGCTCACAGATACTCGAGATAGTTTTGAGAAAAAGACGTCGTTGTCACTGGGGACCGGCGAACCCGAGAGGGTTCGGGGCCTACCCGAGCCAGTCTAACCGCTCACACCAGTCCTCGTATACGTCGGCGAGTTCGTCCGCGTATGGCGCGGATTCGCGCCAGTCGTCGTCTTCCAGATAGGCGGGGGCCTTTGCGATCGACACCAGCCGTCCACCGCACGCCTCTGGTTCGTCCTCCTGGTCGTCGCTCAGTTCGGACCGGAGATCGTCGGCGTCGAGGTCGTCGGTCGTCCCGTCCATCCCGCGCAAGCCGTCGTCGCCCAGCTGACCCTCGCCGGCCCCGCCACCGCTATCGAGACTCCGCGGGTCATAGTTGAGGTGGTCGGTCCGGGCGGCCTCCGCCTGCGCCTGGGAAACTACCTCGTCCTCGTCCGTGCAGTCGCACTCGTCGGCCGCGTGTTGCTCCGTGCAGGCGAGAGACGAGTAGGGAAGGCCGAGCGTCTTCGGGGCGACCGACCGCACCTTGGCGTCCGCCTGTCGAAACAGGCGCTTGTCCTCGGCGTTCTCGTCCGGGTCGAACGTGAGATTCTGAGTGAGGTTCCGGCCGGTCGGTCGGTGCGCGGAGCGCGTCTGTTGCTCCGTCTCGTACAGTCCGGTGTGGCTCAGACAGTAGGAGACGGCCCGCGCAAGGTCGTAGTGGTTGTAAATCGAGACGTTCGACCCCTTCTTGAGAATCCGGTGCAGGACCCAGCCCGTCTCGGATTCTACCGTCTTCGTCGTCTCTCCGCCGGGAAACTCGTGACCGACGACAACGAGGTGGTAGTGGGGGGCAAAGCGGAGTTCGTCGCGTACCTCGTCCCAATCGTGTTCGGAGAACAGTCGTCGCGCCCACTCGCCTCGATCGTCCTCGCCGTCCTCGCTCCCGCGGTAGGGGTGGTAAAACACGTAACCCTCCATATCCGCGGCTTTCAGGATGCGTTTGACGACTTTTAGCCCTTCCTCCCACTGGTCATCCTCGCCGTCGCCGTCGGGGTGGAAGTCGGCCGGCGGGGAGACGACACAGTGATGAAAGCGCTGGTGGTCCTCCTTGAAGTCGGCCCGATACCGGCGGAGTTGCTCTAGCTGCGAGACGACGTGCGAGGCTCGACGGCGCGCCCAGGAAGCCGCGCACCGTTGGCACACCGACTTGTAGCAGGTGCTTCCCACCGTCACGTCCTTCCCACAACCAACGCAGAACCGTCCCATATCGTCGCCACAGTCGTCGTACTGGACATCTCCGAACCCCGGAAGGGTCATCTCGGAGGTCCAGATAGAACCGGCGTCGGTACCCTCGCGGCCGGACTGGATGCACTTGATGAGTTCGTCCGCGCTCGCGTCTCCCGCGTCGGTTTCTCCGTGGGTCGGGGCGTCTCGGCCGGTCGTCTTGTACAGCTCTACGTCGTCCGTCGTCTCGGTGTTGAAGTCGTCCGTCATGAATCCATCTCGTCAGCTAGGAGGGAAGCGCACTCCGGGCACATCGGCCCGTTCGGCGTCGCCGTCGTTGCTCTGTCGGGACAGTGGGGGTTACTGCACATCTCGGCGTCTCGCTCGGGTTTCATCGTTCGTCCCAAGGTGCTCGAATCCGGGCGCGGCCGGGGTCTACCTCGCGGTGTTCCTCCGGAGTCAACGCCGAAAGCTCCATTTCGAGATTGTACCACTCAACGCCTCGCTCGTGGTGAATCTCGCGGGCGTCCTCGGAGAAAAACGGACTCTCAAGCTCTCCCCACGCCCACATCAAGAGGCGGTGGTGGGAGAGGGTCCGGCCGTCGTCCGCCCGGATTTGCTCGTAGCCGTCGCCTGAGAGATCTAGGCGAGCGGCCATGTCACAGTCCCTCCTCCTCTAGCGCTTCGCGGATGTCCTGCTGGTCGGCCTCGGCGCACGGGATGCACGAATACGACCCGTCTTCGTCCATCCAGTGCGGGGCCCATTGCCCACACCCCACGCAAAACTGCAGTGCATCCGCGGCGGGGTGGTCGGGGTCCGCTATCTCGCGCGCGGTCCGCCAGTCGTCTAGTTGTCGTCCGTCGGTTGCCATGTTTGCCCGGCCGACGAACGCAGGAATTAGCACCACTAAGGCCCCAGACAGCAGATTTATGCCGTTCGGGGGCTTTGGTTCACTTAGCGGTTGTTCAGTCCCGAGGGGGTCCTGGCCAAGGTTGGCCCCTCGGGCGTTCCTACGTTCTTGAGAGTCCGATCTATCTAACTGGTAATAAAAATGGGTGTTGAGGTATTTGCATCGCTAATCTACTTGGTTTGTGATGCTAACTCTCGGTAGGGAAAGAGTAACAGGCCAGTCGGAACACTCCGAATTATGGAATATACGCCGACACAACGCTCGATACTTGTGGATCTATTGGTGTATGGGGACGACAAGGCCGCAAATATATCATCTCGGACTGGTTACCACCGTAACACGATTTCTTCAAATATAAAACCTTTAGCTGAAGATGGGCTTCTCGACCACAAGGGAGGCGGCGTCTATCGACTTACCGATAGGGGGGCCGAGGCGGCGAGGGGGCTTCTGAGGGGCGGATACAATCCTTACGTCGAAGATTAGTCTCGCAAACCATACCGCTTAGCGGTACTAATATTAGTCTCCGGTTGATGTGTCAGGGTATCGGCCCGAAGGGACGGGTTACCGTTCCGATAGGTCCGATATTGCAAACCGAATGTTCGGACAAATCGACATGGAAGACGCTATCGCAGGCACCGTTTTCGCGCTTGCGGCCGCCGTCACGGCCGGAATCGCGACTATCACCATCCTCGGCCATGCGCTCTCCGGGAGCGTCTGGACGATCGGCGGCGGGACGAACTCCGCCGGCACGGAGATCACCATCGCGTTCCTGCTGTCGCTGCTGTCGCTGCTGGCCGCCTACGCGACCAACCGCATGGACTCCCGCGGGAAGGACATCGAAATCGACACCGACCTGAAGAACCTCGCGAAAGGCCAGGCGACCGTCGAGTCCTACGTCATGATCGGGACGGTCCTGCTGGTGGTCGGCTCCGGCCTCAACATCCTGGGGCTCCGGGAGACGATCCAGAGCGAGCCCGCGTTCGGTATCGTCTCGCTCGCCGTCCAGGCCGCCGGGTACTACGTCATCAGCTACCTCGGGTGACCACCGATGGATCGAACCATGGGCTATGGGCTCGTCGGGACGATCGGCGTCTCGTCGAGCACGATCGCCTCGGCCGTCGTCGGTGACCCGTTCCCCGTGGTCGTCCCGTCGATCGTCGCCGGCGCCGTCGTCGCGGGCCACCACCTCCGCGAGCGGCGCGACGCCGGCGTCGAGGACGACCGCGGCGAGCCCGAGCAGGACGACGACCCGCTCGGGATGCACGACGAGGGGGCAGCATGAGCAGCAGACTCCCGAACTCCAGCGTCCCCCACTTCCGAACCCGGAAGCGGGTGGACCGCTCGAAGGTGTCGCTCGTCGCAGGCATCGCGCTCGGCGCCGTCTCGACCGGCGTGGGCGTCGGCGTCGCGGTCCTGGGGGGTGCCCTGTAGATGGGCGACCGACTCCGCCGGACCCGCGAGGCAGCCGGGCCGGCCGTGCTCGCGCTGTTGCTCGTCATGTCGCTGGCCGCGCCGGCGCTGTCCGGACTGGCGGCCGCTCAGTCGGACTCCTACACGAAGTCGATCGACGCGAGCAACGTCGAGTACATAGCGATGGACACCTCGGAGATCAACTCCGAGTTTACCGTCCACGTCACCACGCCCGACCTCGGGAGTGGGTCGACGACCCTGTACTACGGGACTCACAGCCCCGCCGGCGTCGTCGAGACGCCCGCCGTCCTCCGCAACGCGAAGGCGTACGACACGGTGAACGTCACCGTCTCGGGCGTCTCCTCGGCGCCGGAGATCGGCCCCGGCGAGAACTTCGACCGCCTGGACTGGCGAAACAAGGACGTGTGGACCAGCACCGGCGGCGACACGGACCTCCGGTGTGACACCAGCGAGCGACTGGCGCAGGCGGTGAACCCGGCCATCGAGATTCTGGACTGTAACAACCCCGAAGGTCCAGAATCTGCGAACGCGACCGGGCTCGACGCCAACGAGACGAAGCTCGAAATCTACCAGTCCGCCGCTGCACAGTCCGACTCCGCGGAGAACTTCCACACGATGCTCGACAACCGTCTTCAGGACACGGAGACGGTCGCGCTCGTCAAGGGTAAAGGCGCCTACATGCACGAGTGGAACCAGACGGGGAGCGAAACCTCCGCGAGAGCCGCTTCAAAGGAGAATATCACGGAATACTACTCCGTGATGGAGCGCAATCTATTAGCGGAATGGAACGGGCAGCTAGACAATATCCAATACCTGCGGGCCTTGTCCCGAGAGGAGACTGGAGTCCCCGACAGCTATGTCACCGTACCGGGACATGACCGGGGGGAAAACGTTAACAACGTGACGATCACGGGCTTCGGAACCCGCTCGTACACCCTGCAGAACGGCTCGAACGTCGATGTTAGAACCATCGACATCTATGTTCATCAGAACGATGACAACGCCGGGGGGACCGTCACAATCGGCCCGTCGGACGGTGCGGCGATGAATGTCGACTTCTCTGAGTTTAACGGAGACCACAAGGAGGTTGACCTGAAGACGGTCGTGGTCAACCCACCAACCTCGAACTACGACACGTTAGAGGCTCTTAGATTCAATAATACGGCTAATGCGCTGTCTGACATCGACGCTCAGACGGAGAGCGCAATCGGCCAGATGGACACGGTCGTCAATCAGACGATAGACGGCCTCCAGTCCGGGGACATCACAATCGGCGATATGATGGACCCGTACGTCCTGCAAAACCAGTTCTCCCCTGGTGACGACTATCAGGGGTGGGCGGCGGCGAACCTGGCGATGCTCGGGACGAACCAGCCGACCGATCTGGACTCGACCGGCTACATGAACATCACTCTGGAGGACGGGTCGCAACTCCAGGGCATCGTGCAAAGCCGTTCGAACCCGCCGAGCGGGAAATTCGCCGTCAACGAGACGTACAACCCGGCGAACATCGGTGGCTCGCAGTGGATCACCACGGACTCGGAGGTACGGGAGCTAACACAGAACTTCACGGTCAAAGAAGTGAGAACGACCGACGGCGAGCGTCGGCAGAACTTCACGATCGAGAAAAAGACATACGAGACGACCAGCGCGGAGGATCTGGAAGAGCTTAACCAAGAGCTTGCGCTACTCCGCGAGGAGATATCCGCTCGCGAGGACAACCTGAACAGCGGCATCGGCGGCGGCGGCCTCCTCGGCGGCGGCAGCCAGACCGTCGTGCTCGTGCTCGTCGCCGGCGCGGTCGCGGTGGTCGTCCTCAGCAACGGCGGCCGGAGGTAGTTACCCCATGCGCTTTTTCGTGCTCACAGTGCTGGCAGTGCTCGCTCTCGCGACCGGCGCGGTCGCCGCGAGCCCACAGCCCACGGCTCAGAACGGAACCGCCACGCCGAACGCCACCGCGGCGCCGACGGCCTCGACGCCGACCGCGGCGACGATCTCCGCGACGACCACGCCGACGGCTACCCCGACGAGTTCCTCGCCCAGCTCTAGCTCGGCGCCGACCGCCACCCCGACCGCGGCGCCGACGCCGACGGCCACCCCGGCCGACGACGGCCTCGACGACGTGCTCGCGACCGACCCGGGGAACGCCACCGTCGACGACGTGCGGACCGTCGCCGAGTGGGTCCGCAGCGAGGGCGCCGATCGAGGCGGCCGCCAGGCCGACCGCGCCCGCCGGTGGCTCGCGAACGCGACCGGCGGCGGGAACATCTCGCTCCCGAACATCTCGCTCGGCGGGTCGAACGCGACCGCGACCGCGACGCCGACGGCGAGCCCGACGCCGACGGCCGTCCCGACGCCGGAGCCCGACGGCAACGCGACCCGCATCGACGCCAACACGATGCTCGTCGCTAGCGACTACAACCCGAAGACGGGCATCGCGACGGTCACCGTCCGCTCCGAGACGGTCCAGACGATCACCTTCTCGGACGGCGGGTTCCTCGCCGACGGCGGCGGGAAGGGCCGCTCGCGGGCCGAAGCCTTCGGGTCCGGCGAGGAGTCCACCGTCGCCATCCCGGTGACGGAAGTGAACGGCCGCGCGGCGGTCGTCCTCAGCACGGAGGACACCGCGCTGTACGGGGTCATCGTCCAGCAGGGCGGCGGCGGCCTCGACGTGCTCAACGTGCTCACCTCGATCCAGGCGTTGCTCACCGGCGTCGGCGTCGCGTTCGTGTGGATGCTCATCGCCGGGTGGAACGAACTACGGGGCGAGCGCGGTCGCCCGGAGGTGGCCTAATGTCGCAGAAGACCGCCCCAACCTTCGATTCCCGGTGGGACCACGCCGTCTACCTGATTGCGGAGTTCAAGTATCTCGTCACCGGCATGGTCCTCGGGGCCATCGGGCTGTTCGCCTACTACCAGCCCTCGATTCCGTCGCCGCCGGACTGGGCCGGCGCCGTGCTCGTCGCCTGGCTCGTGCTCGGCATCCCCTGCTACCTCGGCGGCGTCGCCATCGCCCGGTGGTTGCGCCGGCGCAACTGGGAGGAGGTGCATCACGTCGACGCCCGCGGGACCGACGGCGACGACATCCAGAAGCACTACGTCCCGCCGCAGACCTGGCGCGAGAAGACCGTCGACGGGCCGGACCCGTACCCCATCAACGGCGGGAGCGCCTGGGCGGTCCAAGAGTACGAGTATCTCGAAGATGTGGACGAATTGCGGGTGAAAGGCGTCTGGCTGTCGGGATTAGAGGACACCCAACTGTACACCTCGAAGTCGATGATGGTCGACATGCACGGGTGGATGCTCAACCAGATCGAGAAGCTCGCCGACACCCGCGCGAAGTGGTCTCGTGGCGTCACTCAGTACGAGAAGGAGACGGTCAACGACTTCGCAGAGGCGCGCGAGCGCGGCGTCACCCTGGAGCGGACGACCGCCCGGGACATCTTCGAAGACGTGGCCGGCGACGACGACGACATCCCGAGCCTGGACGCCGACGAGATGCCCAGCATCGACGAGTACACCCAGGGCCAGCCCGACGGCGACCTCGACGAACGGATCGACCGAGCGCAACAGCAGCAGGAGGCTATGAGCGATGACTGAAGACAGTGATCTGTACACGCCAGCACAGTACGTCGAACATCTGCATGGGCATGGGCACCGGGACCCGCTGGCCGACCCGCACGCCGGGACGGTCCAGGACCGGACGCTCTCGCGGTACCTGTCGGTGATGCGGATGCACTACGACCCGACCGAGGCCGACGAGCCCGCCGAGATGCCCGGCCAGGCCCGCGACCTGAAGGAGTGGAACGACATCACCGGCGTCGAGGCGACCGAGGCCGGCCGGGAGGCCATCGCGGAGAGCGATATGCAGACGCTGAAGCTACAGACCGGCGACCAAGGCCAGCAGGCGGACATTTCAGGAATGAAAGCAATCCAGCAGCTAGACGAGATTATCGAAGACCCGGCGCCCGTGATAGTGATTCTCGGCGACATGGGCACGGGAAAGACCGATTTAGGCGGTCTTATCGGCCAACGAGCGAAACATCTGCTGGGGATCGAGAAGGTCGCCAGCAACATCCCGACGCTGCGCGAGACCGACCAGTGGACCGACCAGGAGGGCGAGCCGCGCGACGGGTTCGTTCCCGGCTTCCGGTCCTTCGAGGAGTGGGTCGAGCAGGACGGCGACCCGCTCGACGAGGAGCAGTCGCCGAAGATGTTTATCGGAGACGAATTCTCGTCGGGCGGCGACGGGACCGGCAAGTCCGGGTACTTCATGCGGACCAAGATGGGGCCGCTTGTGTTCAAAATCCGAAAGTACAACGGGATTCTCATCTACATCGCGCACGACCCCAGCAGCATTCACCCGCTGCTGTGGAGAGTCGGCTATATCATCCAGAAACAGTCTAAGAAGCAGGCTGTGGTCGCGGACAGGATCAAGAGCGGGGAGGTGAAAGACGAACTGTTCCGAATCGACGGAATTCCGCAGACAGACTGGCGCTACGACACGAAAGACCCGGCTACGTGGTCGTGGACAGGGGCGGAGGACGACGACGACCCCGAGCCCGGCGAAGTCGCGTATGACGTGGCGCTGTGGACCGTCCGCGCCTGCAAGGACGACGGCCTGAGCCACCGCGAGACGGCCAAATACGTCCCATTTGGCAAATCGTGGGTCGGTAACCGGGCGCCCGAAATCGCCGATGGGGAGCACGATGCAGCCTTGGACAGAGTGGAGGCCATAATCGCATGACGGCGGCCGACTGTCCACGTGTCCACGTCCACACACCCCCCGCCTACTGTATAGGGCGGTCAGGCCCACAGCCCGCTCTCGTCCCTACGGGAGCGAGAGCGACCGATGGGCGGACCGCGGAGCGGGGGCGGGCCGAGTATATATATAAAAGCGCGCGAGGCGCGAGGGGCGCGTAGCGATGCCGAGCCACCGCGCCAACCACTACGGGACGCTCGTCGAGCGCCAGGCCGCCGAGCGGTACCGCCTGGACCTGGAGCGGTGTAGCTGGCACGATGCGGTCCGACCCGACGGGACGCCCGTCGAAATCAAAGCCGCGAAACGAGTCCATGCAGACGGTCAGCCCGGCAATTTCAAAGTCTACGAGGAGTACCACGGCCGACTCCGCCAGGCGAGCGGGTACTACGTCTTCGCCCCCTATCGCGTCCGTGGTCGCGGGGTAGAGGTGCTGAAATGGGAGATGCGCCACTCGTCGCGTCTCCCCCGGCTGCATTGGCACGGCGGCGGTGACCATCGCGACTCTCGACAAGCAAAAATCGGAATTAAGGAGATATTCGGATGAACGACTCACCGACAAACGACCTATCGACCCGACGACTCGCATTTGAAACCAGCAAGTACGCGACGCCTACGGTCGGTATATGGGGAGGTATCCAGATAGCGGGCAACCACTTCCCCACGCCGTTCCCACCGCTGGTGGGGGCTGTCGCGGCGGTCGCGCTCCTGGGGAGCCTGGCGACCATGGTCCTGACGGCCGCGCACGCCGGCCCGCTCCTGGGGCGAATCTCTCTCTCTGGTACGCAACGAGGGAGTATCAGGAGTGACCTATCACGACCCGTCGCCGTGGGCTATGGGCGCGCTGGTTGTTCTCGTCGCCGTCTCCTACGCCCGCGAGTACGTGGCCGCCGCGGTCAAGAGGTGGCGGGAGCGACGGGCGCCGACCCCGATGGAGCAACTGAAAACGGAGTACGAGACGACCGACATGGACCACGCCGAGTTTTCCCGGCGAGTGGACGATCTCCTAGATCCTGGCGAGCAGGATATCCGGGAGCGCGTCGAGGAGGTGGGCGGGGTCGGCCCGGCGGTCGCCGGCGAGGTGGCCGAGCACTTCGAGACGGTCGAGCACGTCCGCCAGGCGAGCCCCGACGAACTCCAGGCGGTCCCGCACGTCGGCCCCGACCGCGCGGAGTCGATACGGCGTCACTTCGAGTAGCCCCACGTTCCCGGCTCACCGTGTCTATCTGTGAGCGTACCCCCACGGACCCGCCCAGATCACGCCGAACCCCGGACCCCCTACTTATAGACTTTCGACACCTCTCAGGAATCTTACGCAGATAACTACCTGAAAACCGAGGTGTTTCGACGAGAGAATCCAAATCAGGTTGCGCTTCTCAGCTGAAAGAGCGCAATCTGACTTTCACTCGATGTCGGCGGCGGCCGGCTCGACCGCCATGCACACCGCGCACTCATTGACTCTATCAGACGGGTCCGACACGTCGGCGTCGGCCGTCCCCTCCCAGTCCGCGCCCGCGACCGAGGCGTGAACCTCAACCGGCGGGTAGATGGATAGGTCGGCCCCGCACTCCCGACACCGCTCCGTCACCGCGACCCCTCCTCGCCGTCGGCAAGGTCCTCGAAGCGCTCCCGAATCTCCCTGGCGCACTCGGGACAGAGCTTGTACGTCCCGCCGCCGATCACCAGTCCCGATTCGGGCGTCTCGTCGTCGGGTTCGACCCACTCACCGCACTCAGAGCAGTGATACGGGACTCCGGGCCGGTCGTACTCCGGGGCCGGATACCGACCGCCGGAGTCCTTCTGCTCCCGGCTGGCGTCTATGCCCGCCTTGAAGACAAGGCCAGCGAGCGACAGCCCGAGGGCGTAGGGCGCTATCGCGGCCGTCTCGACACCCGGAATCGACACCTGGGCGATATCGTACACCACCGCGGCCGACAGCGCCAGCACCGATACCAACGTCATCTCTATCAGGCTGATATCCGACACGGACCGCTGGTGTCGCTCGGTCATCGGCGGACCCTCCCGAGGGCCTTCCGCGCCTTGATAGACCACTGCTGACGCCGCGAGACGCGCCACGACACGTCCTCCGGCACGTCGGCCGACCGGACGGGGAGACGCGGCCGAGAGCGGCCGCAGGACAGGCACTCGTCCAGTTTGTAGCCGACCCACGACTCACACTCCGTACACAGCCACATGGACTCCGTATCGTCCTTCACGCCGTCTCACCCTGGTTATCGTCGTCGGTGGAGGCGGAAGGGGTCGGCTCGAAGGTCGTGATGCCGTCTCCGGCGGTGTATCGAACCTTTCCGTCCTTCATCTCTCGGTCAAGGAACGGCGTATCAGACATGACGTTTAGCGTCTCTCGCACGGTTCTCTCGCCCGCGCCGGAGTTTTCTACGACTATCTGCGGGGTGACGGCGTTCCCCGCCCGCGCCAGGTTCAGCGCGGTGATCCATACCGAGTCTCGGGTTCGGTGTTCCGCCATGTATGCAATTAATTGCTAACCATGCAAATAACTGCCGATTGTTGATGGCACGATACAGGCGCTATACTGTCGGTTCTTTCACCGATATGCAGATAGTTGCAAGCCATGCAGATAGTTGCAAGCGCGCAGAAACCGCGGGTGGGGGCCGTCAATCGGCGGTCCGTTGTGGTATCGCGGCCGTAAGCGTCTCTCCGGCGGGTTCTCAATCTGCGGGCTGTATCACATTCCAGATAGGTTCCGGGTTTCTCTCATGTACCTATCCGTATACGGCGGGTCGCTCATATCGGCGTCCTCTGGCTGTGAATCCCCAAATTTTTCGCGCGTCGCTTCAGCGACGCGCTTGCTGTGCGGCGGCGGTTGTATACTTACGCTCCCGTCTCCGCGGCCGGGGGGGTGGGTGACGGCGCCGACCGCCGCCGCCGACCGCCGCCCACAGCCCACGCTCGTCGAAACTCCTCGGCGCGCTCACAGATACTCGAGATAGTTTTGAGAAAAAGACGTCGTTGTCACTGGGGACCGGCGAACCCGAGAGGGTTC
>JBEQBH010000013.1:0-10836 GCA_041639955.1 Halobacteriales archaeon
CGGAACCGACGGCGGAACCAACGGCGGAAGCGACCCCGGGGCCAACGGCAGAACCAACTCCGGAACCGACAGCGGAGCCGAGCCCCGAACCGACTCCGGAGCCAACAGCGGAACCGACGGCTGAGCCGACTCCGGAGCCAACGGCGGAACCGACGCCCGAACCGACTCCGGAGCCAACGGCGGAACCGACGCCCGAACCGACTCCGGAGCCAACGGCGGAACCGACGCCCGAACCGACTCCGGAGCCAACGGCGGAACCGACGCCCGAACCGACGGCTGAGCCAACTCCGGAACCAACGGCGGAGCCGGCTGACGGAGCGTCACCCTTTGAGGTTCTCTCGGGGCTCCTTCCCTGATTACTCGACCGGGGTGTGGGTGACGCGGTACCCCTCGTCGGTCCGCGTCACCTCGTCGACGGCGTAGAAGCGGATGCGGCGTTCCTGTTTCGTGTTGACGGCGAAGTCGTAGTTCTCGGCCTCGTAGCCCGGCTCCTTGCCGTCTGCGCGCCGTTCCGTGACCCACTCGCGGTGGGCGTCGAGACGCTCCTCGGCGATTCGTCGCGAGCGCTCGCCGACGCGGTCGACGCGGTCGTCGAGTGCCGCCAGCAGGTCCGCATCGCGCTCGATACCCACGGAGTCGCGGCCGGCGACCATCGCCGCGAGCGTCGTCGTGCCGGTCCCGAGAAACGGGTCCAGCACGGTGTCGCCCCGGACCGAGAACATCGAGACGAGGCGGTGGGGAATCGCGAGCGGGAAGGCGCCCGAGCGGTCACGCAGGCCGTCGTCGACGTCCTGGGTCTCGCCGGGGAGGTCCCAGAGGTCCGAGAACCACTCGTTGCGCTCCTCCCAGAAGTACGCGCTCTCGTAGCGGCGGTCGGCGCCCGGCTCCAGTGTGCGGCGCTCGCCGTTGCGGAAGACGAGGATGTGTTCGTGTTCCAGCGTCGGATAGGCGTTGGGCGGGACCATCCCCGAGCCCATGAACTTCGCGCCGCTGTTTGTCGGCTTGCGCCAGAGGATATCCGGTAGCGCCCGCAGCCCGTGGCCGGTCAACCGCTGGGTTATCTCCGCGTGGTTGGGGTACTGGCGGAAGCCGTCCGACAGCGAGCGGGTCGCGTCGCCGACGTTGATGCAGGCGATGCCACCGGGCGCAAGCACCCGTGCTAGCTCGGCCCAGACGGTATCGAGCACGTCGTGCATCAGCGAGAAGGCGCGGTCCCCGTCGCCGGCGCCGAGCGCGTCGGCGATGTCGGGGTCTAAGGCCCCGAAGATGTCGTCCCACATCTCTATCATCGGATACGGCGGTGAGGTGACGACGAGTTCGACGCTGTCGTCGGCAAGCGGCAGCTCGCGGGCGTCGCCGGTGATGGCCCGGTGGCGCGTCTCCATACCGGTCGATGCGGGGGCCCCGACTTGTGTTTACCGTTCGTCGACCAGCGTCTGTATCTCGTTTATCTTCGCGGTCTGTTGCTCGTTGGCCGCGGCTATCTCCTCTATCTCCTCGGCGACCTCCTCGGCGTTTTCCGCGGTCATGTCGACCATGCTTGCGACCTGCTCAGTGGAGGCGGCCTGCTCGTCGGTGGCGGAGGCGACCTCCTCGGCGCCCTGGGCGGCCTCCTTGACCGCGTCGTCGATGTCACGCAGGATTTCGACGGTCTCGGTGACCTGTTTGATACCGGACTCGACCTGCTCGTTGGCCTCGTCGATGCTCTCGACGGTGTCTTCGGTGTCGGCTTTGATGTTCGAGACGAGCTGTTCGATCTCCGTGGCGTTTTGCTGGGACTCCTCGGCCAGCGATTTGACCTCGTCGGCGACGACAGCGAACCCCTCGCCGGCCTCGCCGGCACGGGCAGCCTCGATAGAGGCGTTCAGCGCCAGCATGTTCGTCTGGTCGGCGATATCGTTGATGACCTCGACGATTTCGTCGATTTCGTCGATTCGGCCACGGAGCTGTTTCACATCCTCCGAAACCATCTCGTTGGCTTCGTCGACCGCTTCCATCGCGTCGATGGCGTCGTCCGCGACGTCGCGGCCCTTGTCCGCCAGCTCTCTGGCGCGCTTGCTGACCTGCTGGACCTGATTCGCACTGGAGGCGACCTCCTCTACGGTCGCCGAGAGGTTCGAGACCTCACCGGCGACCTCTCGCATGTTGTCCGACTGCTGGTTCGCGAGGTCGCTTATCTCCTGTGAGCTCCCCGAGACGTTCTCGGACGTGCGCAACAGCTCGTCGATGGCACTCCCGAGCTCCTGGCCGGTGTCGTCAGCCATCCCCTGACCGCCACTACCGAAGTCCGTAGCCATGTACGAAACGCGTCTGGCCACCGAATTAAACGTACCTCCGCGGTTATCAGCGGTGATTCTCCGCGACAAAAAGATGCCGGTCAGCTCAGGCGACGGGGAGGTCCTGTTCGGCTTCCAGAAGCTCGTGGTACCGGTTGCGGATGGTGACCTCGGAGATGTCAGCGACTTCGCTGACGGCGGCCTGTGTGGTCTTCTCGTTCGTGAGCAGCGCGGCGGCGTACACCGCAGCGGCGGCCAGTCCGACGGGCGATTTACCCGAGTGGACGCCCTGCTCCTTGGCGTTCTGGAGCAGCTGGCGAGCGCGGTGTTCGGCCTCGTCGGAGAGTTCCAGCGAGGAGGCAAAGCGGGGGACGTAGCTCTCGGGGTCGGCCGGCTTCACTTCCAGGCCCAGCTCGCGGACGACGTAGCGGTAGGTGCGGGCGATTTCGCTCTTCTCGACGCGGGATACTTCGGTTATCTCGTCTAGGCTCCGGGGGACGCCGGCCTGGCGGGCGGCGGCGTACACCGAGGCCGTCGAGACGCCCTCGATGGAGCGGCCCGGCAGGAGGTCCTCGTCGAGCGCCCGGCGGTAGATGACACTCGCCGTCTCGCGGACGTTCTCTGGCAGGCCCAGCGCCGAGGCCATCCGGTCGATTTCGCCGAGGGCCTGTTTGAGGTTGCGCTCCTTGGAGTCCCGGGTGCGGAACCGCTCGTTCCACTTGCGAAGCCGCTGCATCTTCTGGCGTTGCTTGCCCGACAGGGAGTTGCCGTAGGCGTCCTTGTCGCGCCAGTCGATGTTGGTCGACAGCCCCTTGTCGTGCATCATGTTCGTCGTCGGCGCGCCGACCCGGGACTTCTGGTCTTTCTCGCTGGAGTCGAACGCGCGCCACTCGGGACCGCGGTCTATCTCGTCGGACTCGACGACGAGGCCACAGTCCTCACACACGGTCTCGCCGTGCTCGTCGTCGATGACCAGCGAGCCGCTACACTCCGGGCAGGCCGTCGAGGTCGACTCTGTCGATTCCGTCTCCGTTTCCTCTGTATGCTGTCGCGTTCGTGTTTGTTCGTTCATTGGTTGCGATGGCGGGGGCTCACCGGGCACAGTACACGGCTGAGGAACCCGGAGGCAATCGGTAAAACTGAATCCGTTCGAAAGACATTTAAAAATTCTGGTATCGGTTGGGCGATGACAGTCTCACGCCACCTACCTCCGGATTACGTTCGGTAGCGCCTACCATTCAAATAATAACAATCATGGATCATCCGGTAGTTTCCCTGCCCATGGACGTCGCTATCGGGAGTGAGAATCCGGTGAAAGTGAACGCGGTCGAGCGCGTCTGCCACGGGGCCGAAACGACGGCTCTCGGGGTCGACTCCGGCGTCCCGGAACAGCCCTGGGGCCGCGCGGAGACTGTCGAGGGAGCCGACAACCGCGCGGCGGCCGCGCTGTCGGCGGTCGACGCTGACTACGGTGTCGGTATCGAGGGCGGCGTCGCCGAGCGCGACTCGCCGGCGGGGCTGTGGCTGGTGATGTGGGCCGCCGTCACCGACGGCACGACGACCCACTTCGGCGCCGGTCCGTCGATTCGACTCCCCGACGCCGTGGCCGAGCGACTGCGGGACGGCGAGGAACTCGGTCCCGTCCTCGACGACGAACTGGGGCGCGAGGAACTCGGGACACAGGAGGGCGCTATCGGCGTCTACACCGCCGGGCGCGTGAGCCGGACGGACGCGCTGGCAGACGCCGTGGCTGGGGCCTTCGGACCGTTCCTGCGAGAGCGTGGCCGGTGACTGGCGGGGCTCGCGGGTCGCTTCGCTCTTCCTCGCTGCTCACGCGTCGCGCTGCTCCCCGTTCCTTCTCCGAGGTTTCTCACTCCGTTCGAAACCTCGCTAGTCGTCCGCTTCGGGCTGGATATCCTCGACGCTCCGGGACTCCTCGACGGCAGTCGTCAGCGAGACGTTGAGCCACGCCATCGAGGCGACGCCACCGAGGATAGTGACGGCGTTCTTGACGGCGTGGTCGACGATAGCGATGCTGAGCGCGGCGGTCACGCCGACGGGCGTCAGCGGCGCGACGATGATGGTGAACGCGCCCTCGTAGAGGCCGACGCCCCCGGGGGTCAGGGGGAGCACCTTCGCTAAGTTCCCGACGCTGACCGCGAAGAAGCCGACGGCGACCAGCGACGGGGTCAGCGAGTAGCCGAAGGCGGCAAAGACCGCCAGCGCGGTCAGTACGTCAAGCGACCAGATGGCGAGACTGCCCAGACCGACCCGGGCGAAGGCCGGCCCGTCGGCGGTCACCGTCTGGATGTCGGCGACGAACCCTTCGACGACATCGGCGACGTAGTCGGCGTAGGAGTCCTCGCTCAGCCGGCCGATGGTGGCCCGGACGAAGTTGGCGTCGGTGCGGGCGCTGGCGACGATGGCGACGACGGCGCCGATGGCCGCGAGCCCCACGCCGGCGGCGACGTAGACTGCGGTCTGGCCGCTCTGTGCGGTGTCGCCGCCGACCGCGTTGCCGGTGATCGCGGCAAGCAGTTCGGCAGCGGAGCCGGTCGCGGCCAGCCCCACCATCACGACGCCGGCGAGGACGGTGATGGTCAGCAGGTCGAAGACGCGCTCGACGGCCAGTGACGCAAAGCCCGACGGATAGGGGATGGAGCGGCGCGCCTTGACGACGTAGGCGCGTACCCCGTCACCGAGCCGGGCGGGGAAGACGAGGTTGCCGGTCTGGCTGATGAAGACCGCGCCGGTGAGAAAGCCCCACTTCTCGTGAAACCCCATCGAGTCGAGTATATCGCGGTAGCGAAGCCCGCGTACCGGCCACGAGACGGCGTAGATGAGCGCACTCACGGCCACGATGCCGGGCGAGGCGCCGGCCATCTCTGAAAGCACCGTCCCCGGGTCCAGATACAGCGTCATCAACAGCAAGGCGACAACGACTAGCAGCGTCCCGGCGCCCATCGACACCCGGCGGGTGATGCGCGGGCTGACCGACAGCTCCCAGAAGGTGCGCAGAATCTGGCTCCCCATCCCGAAGACGTCCCGCACGATGTCGACCTTCGAGTCGCCCTTTGGCTCCCAGTCGACGGCGAACTCCTTGACCAGGTATCCCTCCCGCTGGGCTTTCACCAGCAGCTCCGTGTCCCAGAACCAGTGCTCGTCCTCGACTTTCGGGCCGAGGTCCTCGAAGGCCGTCCGCGAGAGGGCCTTGAACCCACACTGGTGGTCCTGCAGGTCCGAACGGAGGACGGTCCGCACGAGCGTGTTGAAGCCGATACTCGGCACGCCGCGTTTCGCGGGGCGGTCGGCGCGGTTCCCGGGCAGCCACCGCGAGCCCGTGGCCACGTCGTACTCGCCCGTGCGGACGCTCTCGACGAGTTCTTCGAGGTGGCGCATGTCCGTCGCGAGGTCGGTGTCGAAATACACCAGCGTGTCGCCGTGGGCCCGCTCGAAGGCGTACTCTAGAGCCCCGCCCCGGCCGAGCCGTTTGTCGCTGTGGATATGCCGGACCCGGTCGTCCTCCCCGGCCATCCGGGTCGCAATCTCCGGCGTCCTGTCGTCACAGCCGTCCTCCGCGACGATGACCTCGAAGGCGTCCGCCGGCAGAAAATCCGCGAGAGTATCGAGCGTGACCATCACCGTCCGCTCGATGGTGTCCTCCTCGTTGTACGCCGGGAGGACGACGCTCACCTCGATATCATTCATTGACACTCTTTGCGCCGTCGAGACAAAAGTAGCTTCCGTTCGCTTCTATGGGCGTTATACTATGCTTACCACACGTATGACCCGACAACGGTCACGTCTCACAGCGGCCGGTCGGGCCCCGCTCAGTCCGCGCCCTCGGGTGTCTCCGCGGTGATGAACTGCCTGAGGTCGGCACCGACCTCGCGTTCGCTCTCGTAGGGGCGACCGACCACGATGTCGCCGGCCCGGCTCCGACCGACACCGGGCACTGTCGCCAGTTCGGCCATCGAGGCGCTGTTGACATCGAGCGGGTAGGGGACGCCGGTCACCGAGCGGTAGCCGTGGTCGGTGATGGCCACGTCGATGGTCCGACCGAGTTCGCGCTCGCCCGGCAGCCCGACGAGCAAGGGGTACGTCCCCAGCTGTCGGCCGAAAGTCTTGCCGTCCTGGTGGTACTCCAGGTGGACGTCCGGTAAGACGGTGCCGGGCGGCGCGACCCGCTGGAGCATCGGGTTGTCTATCTCCTCGCGGACCTCCTGTTTGTACTGCTTGAACAGCTGCTTGTGGTCTTTCGCGATGTCGGCGCCGGTCTCGGCCATGTCGGTTCCCTCGAAGGCCATCACCTGCCGGATGTTCACCCGCCGGAGCATCAGCCCCTCGTCGTAGACCCGCTGGAGGAACTGCTTGTTGTGTTCGAACGTCTCCCGGCGCTCGCCTTTCAGGCCGTGGACGAGGTTGATGCCGGGCAACAGCTTGGGGAGTCGGCGGGCCGCGTCGTCGCCGAAGTTCGGTGCGGCGTCTCTATCGCCACCCGGCCGGAAGCCGGCCACCTCGTTCACTATCTTCACCGCCTCGAAACACTCGTCGGCGGTGACGTTGAGGTTGTTGTCGCTCATCACCTCGGGGTCGGCCGACTCCAGCCCGAACGCGGCCGTGTCGCCGGGCGTGTTGTGCTCGGCGATAATCCGAATCCCCTCGCGGGCCTTCTCGGGCCACTTCACGACGGTGATGGGATTCATATTGTCCAGATGGAGCGTCTCCAGGTCCGGGGCGACCTCCCGGATACCGCCGTAAAGCCGGCGCAGCGCGTCCGGGTTCGGTGCCTCGCCGTCGCCGCCGTAGGCGAGGATGTCGGCCTGTCGGCCCAGCCGGAAGTGCGCGACGCCTCTGTCGGAGAGGGCGTCGACCTCGTCGACGACGCTCTCGGGCGGCCGGAAGTCCGGGTTCCCGTACATCGGCTCCGTACAGAACGAACACCGGTACGGACAGCCCCGCGAGGTCTCCATCTCGCAGATGAGGTAGTCGGGATGGTTCGGGTGTTGCTCGACGACGAAGGCGCCGGCGCGGGCCCAGCGGGTCTCCTCTTCGATGTCGCGGTAGCGGTCGTTGAACCCCTCCAGCCCGGAGTCGACGAGGTCGTAGACGGCCGCCTCGATGTCGGCCATCGCGAGGAAGTCGAAGTCGAGGTCGTCACGGGCCGTCTCGCTCGCCCCTTCGTTGGCCTCCCCGACGCCGAAGCGGACGGGACCGCCGATGATGGAAGTCCCGTCGGCGGTCCAGGCCAGCTTCCGGACCTCGTCGGGCTCGGCGGGCGTGCCGCCGACGTACTTGCCGGGGACGGTCATCCCGCCGACGTACACCATGAGGTCGGCGTCCTCGACGTCGCGCCACAGGTGGGTGTCCTCGCGCAGTTCGTCGATGGTGTGGTAGGTAATCGCGGACTCGGGGACGCCGACGTCGACCAGCGCGCCGGCGGCGTAGCGCGGGTACGTCGAGATGTAGGGCGGGACCCCGAAGTGAGCGGGCTCGTCGACGTAGCCGTCGACGATTGTCACGTCGAGTTCGGCGGGGTCAGTCATACCGGCTGGTTACGGCTCGACGCCTAAAACGGTGTTCGGTTACGCTCAGGCCGGTCGCGGGGTCGGCGTCACGCTCGGCTGCGTCGACCGCTCGTAATCCCGGTAGTGGACCTGCACCGCCACACGTTCGTTCGTTCGGTCGTCGATGGCCCGTGCGAGTTCGTCCGGGAGCCCCGCGTAAGAGCGGTCGCTGGTCCGTGAGAGCGTCACCGTCACCGTCGAGGGGTCAAACAGCGGCCCGACGCCGACGTACTCCGCGGTGATGGAGACGACGCCGAGTTCGTCGTAGGCGTCCCGCTGTAACACCTCCGTCGTCGCCGCGTTGACCGACCGCTCGTAGGTCACCTGCTGGTAGGTGCCCACGCCGACGGCGCCGACCACCGCGACGACCACGATGACGGTGGCGCCGAGGGCGGCGGTCCGCCGGAGCCCCTCCGTCGTGAAGACCCCACGGTCGACGTTGTCCGGCTCGTACCCCAGATACTTGAACGTCAGAAAAGCACCGAGGTTGACGGCGATGATGGTCAGCGTCAGCAACACCACGGCCCCGGCGCCGACCACTGGCTGCCCCCAGGCGAAACCGATGCCGGCGGCGGCCGCTGTGGGGATGAGCGCCGCGGCCACCATCACGCCGACGATGGCGACCTGGCCCTTCGTCGCGAGGCTGAAAGAGCCGGCCGCCCCCGCCGCCAGCCCGACGACGACCGAGAGGAGGCCCGGCGAGAACCGGATGGCTATCAGCTCCATGTTGGCCACGGCAAGCTCGGTCGGAACGGCGAGGACGGTCTTGAGTAGCCAGCTGAGCGCTGTCGCCCCGACGACGGCGAGGCCCAACCCCATGGCCTGCAGCCGGATGCTGTCGAAGACCATCCGCTGGTCGTCCCGTACGAGGCCGATACTCGCGGTCAGCATCGGGCTGACAATCGGGGCGAGCACCATCGAGCCGACGACGATGGCCGGCGAGCCGATGAGCAGGCCCGCCGTCGCGATGACCGTCGAGAGGGTCATCATCCAGAGGAACGACCGCTCGTTGAGCCGCATGTCCTTGGCCTTCGACCGGAGTGTCCGCGGGGCGACCCTGTTGGGCGTCTTCGCCCAGCGGTCCTGCACCTCGTCGACGTTCTCGAAGGAGGCAAACTCCGTCTCCAGGGAGACGATGTACCACTCCGACTCCAGCCCCGCGTCGTAGAGGTCATCGAGGACGTGCTCGACGGCGTCGGCGGGGACGACAAACGAGACGAGCGTCCGGTCGTCCGCCCCGCTGGTCTCCTTCGTGGTCGAGATGCCCAGCTCCCGTTCCTGGAGTGTCGAAACGATGTCGTCGACTCGCTCGTCGGGCACGACGACCTGGACCAGGCGCATGGGTTAGGCGGTGGGCGGGCACCCGCAAAAGTAACCGTCCGGTATCGACCGCGGCCGCCGCCCAGCGCGCCGCCGTGGCCGACGTGTGGGCCCCGCTCCGGGTGGTAAGTACGGCGTAATCAGTCGTCGGCGCTGACCGGCTGTTCGTCGGCCTGTGCCGCCCAGAGGTCGGCGTACTCGCCGCCACCCGCCAGCAACTCGTCGTGGCTGCCACGCTCTACGATTTCACCGTCATCCATCACGACGATGGTGTCGGCGTCCTGGATAGTCGAGAGTCGGTGGGCGATGACGAAGGCGGTGCGGTCCGCGACCAACTGCTCGATGCTCGCCTGAATCGCCCGCTCGGTCTCCGTGTCCACGTCGCTTGTCGCCTCGTCGAAGATGATTATCTCGGGGTCGTTCAACAGGGCTCGCGCGATGGCGACCCGCTGGCGCTGCCCGCCCGAGAGTTTGATACCCCGCTCGCCGATTTCGGTGTCGTACCCCTCGGGTAACGCCTGTATGAACTCGTGGGCCTGTGCCGACCGAGCGGCCTCGCGGACCCGCTCGCGGGCGTCGTCGTCGCCCCGCTCCTCGCCGTCGAGGACGTCCCGGTCGCCGTAGGCGACGTTCTCGGCGACGGTACCGGAAAACAGGTAGGGGTTCTGCTCGACGACGGCGATGTCGGCACGGAGTGACTGGAGGGCGTACTCCCGGACGTCGACGCCGTCGACGCTGACACTCCCCGCGTCCACGTCGTGAAAGCGCGGGACGAGCTTCAGCAGTGTCGACTTGCCGGCGCCGGTCGCGCCCGCAAAGCCGACCGTCGCGCCGCTTGCCACGTCAAGCGAGACGTTTTCGATGACCAGGTTGCCGTCGCCGTAGCTGAAGGTCACGTCGTCGAACTCGACCGCCCCGTCGACGCCGTCGGGCGTGTACGGCTCTTCGGGGTCCGTGATAGTCGGCGTCTGGCCCAGCAGTCCGAAGACCCGCTCTGCGCTCGATTTCGCGAGCTGGTACTTGTTCGCGGACCGCCCGATTCGTCGCATCGGGGAGTAGAGGCGACGCAGATAGAGGAAAAAGAGGGCGAACACGCCGCTCCCGGCCAGCATCCGCTGGCTTCCGGTGGCGGTGACGAAGTTGGTCCCGGCGACATAGAGAATCGCGACGAAGGCCACCCCGGTCAGCAGCCGCAGGGTCGCGAAGAAGCCCCGCCGTATCCGGAGGGCCCCCACCTTCTCGTCGTGGTACTGCTGGCTCTTGGCGCTGACCCGGCCGTGTTCGAACTCGTATCGGTCGAAGGCCTTGATGACGGGTGCCCCGCTCAGGTTGTTCTCCAGCCGGGTGTTGAGCCTGGCGACCGTCTGACGGATGCCCCGATAGCGCGGTTCTATCCACCGCAGGAACAGCGCGCTCGCCAGCCCGATGACCGGGACCGGCGCCAGCGCGATGAGCGCCAGCGTCGGCGAGTACCAGTAGAGGACGGCGGCGATTCCCCCCACGGTCGCCACGACGCGGATTATCTGTCGGAACTCCGTGTTCAGAAAGGACTCCAGCCGGTTGATGTCGCTGTTGAGTATCGACATCATCCCGCCGGTCTGATGGTTCGCGAAGAAATCCATCGAGAGGTGCTGGAGGTGGTCGTAGGTGTCGTTTCGGAGGTCCCGCTGTAT
>JBEQBH010000014.1:0-10795 GCA_041639955.1 Halobacteriales archaeon
GCCCCGTCAGCGACTTGCGGAGCTGGGGCCAGAGCTGGTCGTCGACGATGTCGGGTCTGGCAAAGCGCACCGCCACGGGGGTCGTCGCCCGGCGCTCGACGGCGGCGGCGACGCGGTCACGGTCGTAGGTGGGCGGGTCGCTCGGTTCGAACAGCGCCGCCCGGGGCTCGGCCAGCAGCTCCCGAGCGTAGTGTTGCAGGCGCGCGACGTTCTTGGCCGAACACACCGCCGCGACGTTGCGCTCGGGGTCCGTCGGGTCTACCACGACGAGCGGGTCGTCGAACTCGGTCGTGCCGTGGTCCTCGGGGTCGAACCGAACGGGCGGGTGCCAGTCGGCCGCCGCTTCGACGAACGACTCAAAGCCGCCGTACTCGACGGTGAGTAGCTCCGTCAGGTAGCCCGAGAACCCCTGTGTCCGGAGGTCGCTCCCGTAGACGCCGATACCCTTCAGGAACTGCTTAGTGACCCGGACCTCGCTCGCGAGGTCGTCGTCCAGCCGGGCGTCGAGATACCGCGTGTGAAACGGCGTCCGGTCGACGGCCGACTGGATGGCCGTCGCCGACTCGACGGCGTAACACGGCACGAGGTCGACGGCGTAGCCGTCCACTTCGCCGACGACGTAGGGGTGTTCGGCGTACTCTTCGTGCCCGTCGGGGAGGACAGCATGGCCCACCGTGAGACCGTACTCCTCCAGCTCTGAACGCGCCAGTTCAGGCGGGAACGCGACGAACACGTCCACGTCGCGGTCGCCCGCGGTCCACGTTCCCCGAGCCGTCGAGCCGACCTGCAACACCTCGGCCTCGACCGGCAGGTCTGCCACCGCCCTGCGGGCCCGCTCCATCACCGTGGCCGCGGCCCGCTGTAGTCGCTCGCGCTCCTCGTCGTCCGGTGTGGCCCGCTCTCGGACCCGCGAGACGACGGCATCGAACTCGTCACTCATTGACCGTGGTTATCCGAGAGTGCGTGAAAGCGTGTCGATGGACGACCGAAGCGAAAGCCCTAATTACCAACTCGGGCTACAATCGAGTGCGAGCCGCCGTAGCTCAGTTGGTAGAGCACCTGGTTGTTACCCAGGTTGTCCCAGGTTCGAGCCCTGGCGGTGGCGTCTTCTTCCGTTTCGTTGCCCGACGAGCGCCGGAACTGTCCACGAGCGGTCTGTGTCCCTCGCTCAGCGAAAGCACCCCCGGCCCGTACGGCGACTCCGACCCGACAGGCTAAAGACGTGGACCCAAGAAACCAATCGTGAGGGCCCTTAGCTTAGTCTGGTTAAAGCGATCGGCTCATAACCGATTGAGCGCTGGTTCAAATCCGGCAGGGCCCACTTGTTGACACGTTCGAAACCGTGAGCAGCGGCTTCGCCGCACGAAACGCAGTGTCACAGCAGATACTGCAGGGTACTTTTTTCCCACTCTGCCAGACCCGTTCGAGAGTGTCCACGGCTGTGGCGGTCTCCGTGAGTTCCCTCAACGTTCATTACGGGTCTTCCCGATGATGGGTGCATGTCGAGTACTGCCGCTTCACTGTCTGAGCCGCACGTTCTCGCTCACGCGAAACAGCGGCTGTTCCCCGGGGACGACGAAGGTCGGAGCTACGCCGTCGTCGACACACAGTTCGCAGGCGGGGAGTGGCTAGCCGGACAAGCTATAGACGAGTCGGTGTTGGAAGCGCTCGCGCCGTTCAACCACGTCCGCGTAGGAAGTGGCTACCCGGACCTCGTGGGGGTCCGGACACTGGAGTCCGACCTCTTGACGGTCGACCGGGTCGGCGAGGCGCCGCCGCTTGTCGCCGTCGAGGCGAAGGGTGTCACCGAGCGGGGCAGCGTCGATACGGAGCGGTGCATCGTCCAGGCGTACGACCGGCTCAACGAGGCGAACGCGGCCTACGTCGCGGTACCGGCCGACGCCGTCTCGGAGACAGACCGAACGCTTGCCCGGGAACTCAACGTCGGCGTGCTCGGTGTCGACGCTTCGGGCCGAGTCGAACCGGTCGAAACACCCCGCATCGTCGGCAGCCGAGGGACCGACAGGGCGACCGCGATTCGGTTCCAGGCCAGCGCACAGGGGGTGGCCGACAAGTCGTTCGGTCTGAACCACCCCAAGAACTACTTGGGGTACCCACTGGCACTGTACGCCGACGGCTCGACCGAGCGACTGCTGGCTGACAACGACGTGGTCAGGGCGTTCGATGACGCTCGCCGCGGGGCGGCGTTTCTCGGGCTCGTCGCGGAGCGCCCCGACGGCGTTGAGCTGACGCCGCTGGGCCGGGAGGTGGTCCGGTTTGCGAAGGCCCGCTACGGGTGCGTCGAGGACGCTCTCGCCGAGTTCGAGGGCTGGTACCGCTCTTCGGCGTGTTTCTACGACCTGGCGCCCGACTGGGCCGAACTCGCCCGGCGGGTTATCTTCGCGTACCCGGCGACGCAGCTGCTGGTCGAGGAGTTACAGACGCTGCACGACGATGGCTTCGAACGGCCGACGCTGGTCGAACTGGTCGAGTATCTCCACGAGGTACATCCGGCTTTCACCGTCGAACTGTTCCTCCGCGGTGACGACGATGTCAGGGCCCGTGCGCTCACGGCCGAAGGGGACCTCCGTAGAGCGCCACTACGCGAGGGCGGGAGCTATCATGCGCCGACCGTCTTCCAGTTGAAGGCGATGCTGTATCACACCGGTATCCTGACCGAGCGTGGGGCGGAACCGAGCAGTCTCGACCCCGATGAGGATGTCTGGGCGCTCCGACAGCGGGTATAGCCGGTCTTGCGTCCGTACCGTACCGATTTGATATAGCGGATATAGATTTAACGGCTGCGTTCACCCGAGCCCCGGAGGCGACCGCGAACAGCGTGCTTGGCTCTCCAGTCGGCGAAATCCTTCAGTGTGTGGCGCGATTGGTGTCAGTATGACTACAGAGGGCGCTGTCACGGTCGACGGGTCCCGAATCCGCTACCACGCTGCCGGCGACGGACCGCCCGTCGTCTTGCTCCACGGCGGCATCATCGACGCCGCCCGGGTCTCCTGGCCGCCGGTCATCGAGCGGCTTGCGCCCGACCACTGGGTCGTGGCCCCGGATTTGCTGGGGTACGGCGGGAGCGACTTGGCGCCCGGCCCGTACTCGATACCGCGCCACGCGGCCGTGGTCGCCGACGTGCTCGACGAACTCGACACCGGGCCGGTGACGCTCGTCGGGCTCTCCGTGGGCGGTGGCGTCGCGATGCAGGTCACACTGGAGCGGCCCGACCTCGTCGAGTGTCTGGTCCCCATCGACCCGTTCGGCCTCGGTCGCGACCTGCCGAACGGCCTGCTCTCGTATGCGCTCGCACGCGTACAGGTGTGCAACAAGCTGGCAGTCGCCGCCTTCCGACGGAGCCGCCGACTCACACGGGCGAGTCTCGGCGGTCTCGTCCACGACCTCGATAGCCTTCCCCCTGCGGCCGTCGACGCCGTCTATCGGGAGGTCCAGCGGCCGACGGCCGGGGCGGCCTTCCGCCGCTTTCGGGACAGTGAGGTCACCCGCGGCGGCTACCGGACGACCTTCACAGACCGGTTTGGCGAGTTCTCCACGCCGACGTATCTCCTCCACGGCGCTCACGACGACCTGTTCCCGGTGGCGTGGGCCCAGCGGGCGGCCGACGGGATTCCGGACGGCGACCTGACTGTGCTGGACGACTGTGCTCACTGGGCGCCTCGGGAGAACCCCGACGCCGTCGCTGCCCACGTCAGAAACGCGATTCCGAGCTCGTGAGGAGCTTTTGAGGTAGTTCTGCCATCTCAGAGATGCCCTCACAGATCGTTCCCGATAAACCATATTGCGCGATATAGAAGTACCATGCGACGACTGGCTCGCGTCGACGCCGACGTGTGGCGAAGTGGGTGACGGGGGGTCGGTGGCTCGACGGCCACGGCACTGTTTTCCCCGCGACGGTCGAACGTCGCGTACATGCATTCGCTCCCGTCCCACTGTACAGTCGAGACGGCCCTCCCCGCGGCGGTGGCGGCGTACTTCGAGCCCGAACGCGAGACGCTGACCGCCTACCTCGACCAGGTGACAGAGCGACTCGACCCGACGGCGGGGGACCCGACAGTCGGTCCCGTGCAGGCCCTCCCGTGGCTGTACGTCGCCGACCTGACCGGCTGGCGCGGTCTCGCACTGTCGCGACTGCTCGCGGCCGACCGGGACTGTCCCTGTTACCGCGTCTCGCCGCTGGCCCGCGACAGCGTCGACGTGCTGTGGGAGGTACTCGACCGGAGCAGCGAGGGGCCGGTCGTGTTGCACGTCGAACTCCGGGGTGACACCGGCCCGGTGCCGGGGACGCTCCGTGAGGCCCTCTGGCGGGGGTACGACCGACCTTCGGGGGATGGCGTCGACCCCGTCTCGGGCGAGCCGGCGAATCTCCACGTCGTCTTCACCGACACGCGGCCGTCGAAGCGGCTCACGTCGCCGTTGCCCGACGCGACCGCGCCGGTCAGCGGCGCCACGCTCTCGTATGCGCCAAGGGAGAGCATGACGCCCGAACACCCACACGGCACGACGATGCTCGCGTCTCCGCCCCGGCTCTCCGAGCGGACCGAACGCCTCGACACGCTGCTCTCGTCCGCCCTCGACGGCGTCGGGACCGACGAGGAACGGGCGGCCTTCGTCGACAGCGCGGTCGAGGCGCTGGTCATCACGCACTCGACCATCGGCAAACAGGACCTCCTGTTCGACGTCTCACCTCGCATCGCGCTGCAACACGGCCATCGGCTGGGGGAACTCGGGGTCGAAGGCGCGCTCTCGGCGCTGCGGGAGGACCTGTTCGCGCAGGTCCCACAGAGCCCTACCACCGGGGAGCTACGCCGAACGCTGGCGTCGCTGCTCGGTGCCGACTAGTCGCGCCGGGCCAGCCGTTCGAGGCGTTCCACCCGGGCGTCCATCGGCGGGTGTGTCGACAGCAGCCGCGACAGCGGACTCTCCTCGGTGCCGTGGACGTACAGCGGCGTCAGTGGCCCCATATCCGGCGCCGAGGCTCGCTCTATCTTCCGTAGCGCACGGGCGAGCGCGAGCGGCTTCCCGGTGACTGTCGCGGCCCGGTCGTCGGCTGCCCACTCCCGGCGCCTGGAGTACGACAGCACCAGCAGCGTCACGGCAAAGCCCACCAGCGCGACGGCGCCCAGCGCGCCCCGGTGGGTCCGCCCGAGCAGCGACTGTGACCACGAGCCGGGGTCGCCACGGAGCATGGCGACCGCCCGCGCGATGCCACCGGTGAGTATCACGACCGGGAACAGAACGATACCGACCAGCCCGACGACGCTCTGAGTGAGGCTGTAGCCGAGCGTCTGGACCAGCGCGTCACGGCGCTCGAAATGTGCGAGTTCGTGGGCCAGCAGTGTCTCTATCTCGTCGAGCGACAGCAGCGCGAAGAGTCGTCTGTCGACGACGATGGCCCCGTTCGGTCCCCCGAGGGCGAAGGCGTTGGGAACCGGGAGCCGCGCGACCAGTAGCGACGGCTCGCCGGTCCGCATCCGTTCGGTCAGCTGGTCGTACCGCCGGTACAGCGACGGAGCGCGAGAGCGGGGCAACTCCACCGCGGCGAGTGACCGCGTGAGACGGGCCGTTCCGGCCCAGTAGCTGAGAACGCCAAAGAGCAGCGCGACGCCGACGACGGTGGCGACGACGACCGCCGCCGGCGGGCGCTGGACCCACAGCGCGCGGAGGAGCCGATAGCCGACGACGCCGGCGAGAAGATAGGCGACGAGCATTGCAAGCCCCGCCACTCCCAGCACGAGCCGGCGCCCGATAGCCATGCGACCAGCTACGCGGGGGGCCAAAAAACCGCTTGGGTCGACACGTGACCGCGGCCTACTGGCGTCTGTCCTTTCTCCGCGGGTGCGACCAGGAATCCGTCACTAGCCGTCCTCATCGTCGACTCGCTTCGCCAGTTCGGTGACGTTGACCTCCCAGTCGTGGGTCGACCCGTCGGTTCGGAATTCCCAGGCCCCGCGGACGTCGACATCCGTCTCGATGGCCGTCTCGATAATCGCGGCGAGGGCGGCCTCGAACTCGTCGGGGCTCGTGATAGTAACTGCTGATTTGTAGTCGTCTTTCATGAGGATGGCACTCGGCCTCGACTCGAAGGGTGGTCCGACCCATTGCCTCGCAGGAGTGCTACGGGGACGTGCTCCGCGAAGGGCGTTATCCGTCTGAACCCACGCTCTCCACCTATAAATGACTGCCGACAAGCATGGTACACCATGCTAAAAGCGCAGGCTGGTGTGCCATGCCACCCATATTTACCGACAAGAGGCAAATCCCTACCAAATGAGCGTCATCGCGCATCTACGTGTCCCCGCCGATTCATTTGAACTGGGACAGATTCTGGACGTGTCTAGGGGGCGCAGTATCGCCCTGGAGAATCTGGTCCCGCTCGGGGAACAGGCTGTGCCCTTCTTCACTATCTTCGGCGACGAGGGAGTTCGAGAGTTCAGAGCGGCGGTACAGGGCCACCCCTCCGTGCAGGATATCCAGCAGGTGAGTTCGCACAACGACCGGACGCTGTTCGCCCTCAACTGGGACGTCTCCCAAGACCGCCTGTTCGAGAGCATCGCAGTGACCGAGGCGCATCTGCTCGGGGCCACCGGCGGCCCGGACACGTGGGAGTTCGAGCTCCGATTCCGGTCCCACGGGGCACTGAGCGAGTTCAAGGAGCACTGCTCGGAGGCGGACATCGCGCTCGAAGTCGGCCGTATCTACAACCCGACGCGGCCGGAGAGCGGCCCGTTCTACGGGCTGACACAGCGACAACGTGACACACTGGTCCGAGCGGTAGAGGGCGGCTACTACTCGCTGCCCCGGGAGATATCCACGCAGGACCTGGCCGACGAGTTCGGCATCTCCGACCAGGCGGTGACCGAACGCCTCCGGCGCGCTATCGTGGCGCTCGTGGACAACTCGCTGGTCGCGGCGATAGAGGACCAGGAGGAGTTCGACTCCCCGGAGCTGTGACTCACAGCCATTCGTCCGGCAGCTCGTCCCGGTGGTTGTGGATGAGTTCGATGACCGGCTTGATGTCGTCCCAGTCGGGCCCCTTGGCTATCTGACCGGTCTCCCGATTCCACTCGATGAACCCCATGCTCTCGAGTTTCGGGAGGTGGTTGTGGAAGAGTTCGGTTTCGAGTACGTCGGGTTCGTGTGGTGGGTCGATGATATCCAGCGGGTCGCGGTCGTCGTCGTCCTGTGGATTCTCTACCAGAAGCGCAAGCAGAAGCTCCCGCCGATACCGGTCCGACAGTGCCTCCAGCGCCTGACCCAATTCCGCGTTCTGCCCTGATTGTGACACGGTCATCACGAGAGAGGTTGGCCGTAACGACCCTAAACGCTCCCAATGGCACACCATGCCGGAATTGAAAAACTGGTGACAATATTGGGAGCAGATGCCAAATACGGTCGGTATCGGTGCCGAAACGACGGATAGCGGTCACGAACGGAACAGACTGACGGCGGCTGTGCCCAAGGGCGAAAGCGGGCGCTGTGTCGACTGCCGTCTATTTGATATAGCGGAATACGATTTGTAACGGTCGCGGTCCGTTCTGCAGCTATATGCCGAATCAACGCTCAGAACGACGCTGTGGGCGTTAGAGGCGCGTCTGAATCGTCTCGGCGGTAGCGCTCCCGATTCCCTCCACTTCGGTCAGCGCTTCGCGGTCGGCCGCGCGGATGCGCTCGACGCTGCCAAAGCGGCGCAACAGCGCTTTCCGCGTCGCCGGCCCGATACCGGGGAGGTCGTCGAGCGGCGTCGACACCTCGTCGCGCAGCGTCTGGTGGTACTGGACCGCAAAGCGGTGAGCCTCGTCACGGACCCGCTGGAGGAGATGCAGGTGGGAAGCGTCGTCGGGCCAGTCGTACACCCTTTCGGGCGTTATCACGAGCTCCTCGTCTTTCGCCAGCGCGACGGCGGGCACGTCCCAGCCGGTCTCGGCCAGTGCGTCCCTGGCCGCTCCCAGCTGCCCGTCGCCCCCGTCGATGAGCAACAGGTCGGGGTCCGGGCGGTCGTCCCGGCCCTCTATGGCGCGTTCGGCCCGCCAGCGGACGAGTTCGCGCATGTTGGCGTAGTCGTCGTTGCGCTCGGTGAGCTTCTTGCGCCGGTAGCCGCTCGTGTCGGGGTCACCCCCGACGGCGAGGACGTTCGACCCGACGGCGCTTTGTCCCTGGGCGTGGCTCACGTCGAACCCCTCGATGCGCTCGGGGCGGTCGATGCCCAGCGCGTCCGCAAGCGCCCCGACGCTGTCGTCTTGGCCCCCGCGCTGTCGGGCGTTCTTCAGCGCTAGCTCGACCAGCGTCGCCTCCCGGCCGGCCCCGGGGACCCCGAGCGTGACGCCCTCCGCGTCGAGCCACCGCTCGATTTCGGGGTCGGCGGGGTCCTCGGCACAGAGTATCCTGCTCGGGAGTGCGCGCTCGGCGTAGTACTGGGGGATGAACGCCCGATAGACGCCGGCCGGACCCTCGCCGTCGGGGGCATCGAGGGTGTAGCGGTCCCGCTCGACGAGCTTACCGCCCTCGGCGTGGAGGCGGGCGACGACCGCACGGTCGCCCTCGACGACGGCGCCCAGCACGTCCGTCGTGGCGCCGCTGCCGGCGTCGCTGACGGCGGTGTCGCGCTCGCCGTGGAGCGCCTCGACGGCGCCCAGTTTGTCACGCAGGTTCGCCGCCCGCTCGAACTCCTTGTCCTGTGCGGCCTGCTCCATCGCCCGCCGGAGCGGGTCCGCGAGCACGCCGACCTCGCCCTCGAAGAACCGCTCCGCGCTCTCGGCGTCGGCGGCGTAGTCGCTTTCACTTATTTCGCCGGTACAGGGCGCGGTACAGATGCCCATCTCGTAGTCGAGACAGGGTCGCTCGCGGTCGCTGTACTTGTGGTCCGAACAGCCACGCAGCCCGTATATCTCCCGTAAGGCCTTCACGACCGTCTCGACTCGCCCCTTGTCGGTGAAGGGACCGTACACCGTCGCCCCCTCGTCGGGGTCCCGTGTCACCTCGATGCGGGGGACGGCGTGGTCGGTCAGCTGGACCAGCGGGTAGGACTTGTCGTCTTTCAGCCGGACGTTGTACGGCGGCCGGTGGCGCTTGATGAGGTTGGCCTCCAGCAACAGCGCCTGGGTCTCCGTGTCGGTGACCGCGAAATCCAGGGTCGACGCCCGCCCGACCATCTTCTCGATGCGGCGGCTCCTGGGGTCGCCGTACGAGCGCACCCGGTCGCGCAGCGAGACGGCCTTGCCGACGTAGAGGACGCGCCCGTCATCCTCGAACTGGTAGATACCCGGCTCGTCGGGCAACTCGGCCGCCCGCTCGCGCACGCCGTCTGCGTCCATCACCGTGGGGTAGACACTCGGCGGAGTTGAACGTCACGCCACGGCGTCGTCCGGCGTCGACGGGGCGTCCGCTTGCGTGGGTGCCGAGCCCAGCACGGTCCGCAACCGGTCGAGTGCCGCCTCGTCGTCCGGCGCCGCCAGTTCGATGTCCTCTCCGCCCGCGACGGCGACGACCAGCAGCCGTTCCCGGCTCCAGAGGTACACCGCCAGGACGACGGCACCGAAGGCAAGCGCCAGCCCGCCGAACACCCGCATCAGGTCGTCGAGCTGGGCGAGCAGGCCGAGCATCGTCTGTAGCAGTCCCAGCATGCCGCCGATGCCGACGGCGCTTGCGGCCCCGCCGCTCTCCAGTGAGATGCCCCCGACCATCCCGTCGAGGCTGACGGTGAACCCGGCGGCGAGGAGAGCGACACCGACGACGATGGCTTTCACCGCCCGTTCGAGAAAGTGGAACTCGCCGCCGGTCCGGATATCGACCCCCTCGACGTTGGGTCGGTCGACCTGGCTGAAGTTCGCCCCCTCCCGGTCGGGGGTAAAGGCCAGCAGTCGGTGGGTCGTGACGACCACGCCCCCGGCCCCGACGGGGACCCGCTCCTGTATCGACTCGCCGTCGTACAGGAGCCCGTCGACCTGCTCGGCCCAGTCCATACAGTAGGTAGTCCGGTCCTCGGTTATGAATGTGGCCCCGACCCCAACGGCTAACACAGCGCCCTGCCGAACGTACTGTATGGTCTCTGACCCCCGCTGTCCGGAGTGTACCGGGAAGGTCAGTTCGACGGCGACGTGGTGTATGCACTGTGGCGCGGACTTCCCGAGCGCCATCGACGCCGACAGCGGGCGACCCGTCCAGGACCGCGCGGACGGGGAGGCGGCCTACGAGGAGTCGACCGACGGCGGGAGCAGCGACGCCCAGACCGTCGGGTTCCTCGTCGCCGTCTTCGGGCTGATAACGCTCCCCTTCGTCACTCCGCCCGGCGTGACGCTGCTCTACGTCACTGCCGCCGTCGTCGCGGGCCTGTACGCCGCCAGACAGTCGTCTCTGGGACAGGCGGCCTCCCGGGGCGGCTTCGCGCTCGCCGTGGCGCCCCTGGCAATCTGGACCCTCTCGCTGGCGCTTTCTGGCCCCGGGGACGTCTCTTTTACCGCACTACTGGGGCCGCTGGCGTACGCCCTCGTGGTCTCGGCTCTCGGCCGGTCCGCACAGACTGTCGGCTGATACTGTCGACCGGCGGTCAGCGCCGTATCAAAACTACCATGCCACCCGGCCCGAAAGTGCCACTACAAGGTGGCTCCCGTGACCAAGAAACAGGAATACACAGACGACTACACGGAAAAGACGCTGTACATCCCCGGCCCGACCGAGGTGCGCGAGGACGTCATCCAGGAGATGGCCCAGCCGATGTTCGGCCATCGGATGGACCGGATGACCGACCTCTATACGACCATCGTCGAGGACACCA
>JBEQBH010000015.1:0-10586 GCA_041639955.1 Halobacteriales archaeon
TTTGCGTCCTGGAGCGTCTCGCGCAGCTCCTCGCGTTCGCCCTTGAGTTCGGCGAGTTCGCTTTCCAGCTCCTCGACCTCCTGTTCCTTCTCGGCTTTCAGATCGCGTTTCTCGGTGACGCCCTCCTCCAGCTCCGCGATGCGCTCTTCCTTCTCGGCCTTGCGGTTCTGGGCGGCCTCGATGTCGTCGTGGAGGTCCTCTATCGCGTCCTCGGCGTACTGTTTCTCCAGTTGCAACTCGTTGAGCTTCGCGTCGAGGTCGTCCTCCCGGTCTTCGAGGGCGTCTATCTCACCGCGGATGGCCTCGCGCTCGTCGGTCAGGTCCGGAAGCTCGGAGTCTTCGACCTCCGCTTCCAGTTCCTCGATGTCGCCCTCGATGTCGCCGATGGTCTCGTTTGCCGCGTCGATATCGGCCTCGAGCTCGTCCATCTCGTCGGCCACGGACTCGCGCTCGGCGGCGATGTCCCCGATGGCCGCCTCCAGGTCGTCGATGCGTTCGCGGGTCTGTTCGAGTTCGGCCTGTTTGCGCTCGATGCTGGCCTCGATGTCACGGACCTGCTCGGTCGCGTCGGACTCGCGGTCGCGGGCGTCGTCGAGGCGCTCCTCGACGTCACGGAGCTCCTCGCGCACGTCGGCGCGCTCGTCTTCCAGCTCCTGGATGCGGGTCGCGACCCGTTCGAGCTGACCCGCCCCGCCGGAGAAGGAGTAGCGGGTGCCCGACGACGAACCGCCGGTCATCGCGCCGCTTTTCTCGACCAGGTCGCCCTCCAGGGTGACCATCCGGTAGTCGCCCATCAGCTCCCGCGCCGTCTCCATCGTGTCGACGATGACCGTATCGCCCAACACGTACGAGAAGACGCCGGCGTACTCGGAGTCGAAGTCGACGAGGTTGTAGGCGAAGTCGATGACGCCGTCCTCCTTGGGCAGCGACGGGAGCGACCGAGACTGCATCTGCGTTATCGGCAGGAACGTCGCCCGGCCGGCGTTGCGTGATTTCAGGTACTCGATACAGGACTGGCCGACGCCGTCGTCGTCGACGACGACGTGGGCGAGTCGGCCGCCGGCGGCGGTCTCACAGGCGGTGGCGTACTCCGGGTCGACGCCGCCGAGCTGTCCGACGGTGCCGTGGACGCCCTCGCGGCCGGCGTTCAGGATTGCGGTGACCGCACGGCCATAGGAGGAGTCCCCATCCTGGCCCGCCTTGGCTTCGAGCTCGGCGTACTCCTGCTGTTTGGCGCTTATCTTGTCCTCCAAGGCGTCGAGGTCGGACTGGAGTTCGCGTTTCTCGGCCCGCAGGTCGTCGACGACCTCGCCGATGGTCTCCTTGTTCTTCTTGGCTTTCTCCAGCTCCGTTTCTAAGTCCTCGATTTCGGCTTCGAGGTCCGGAATCTCGGCCTCTGCGCCCTCGATTGCCTCGCGTTTCTCGTCTTCCTCGTTGGAGCGCCGGCGGGCCTCGTCGAGCAGACGGTCCTGCTCGCGCTGGAGGTCGTTTCGCTCGGTCTTCTTTGCTTCCAGCTCGTCGCGCTTCGCTTCGAGTTCGTCCTTTATCTCCTCGAACTCCTCGCCGATGTCGTCGATTTGGCTCTGTACGTCGGCCAGCTCGCTCTCCTTGCTCGCGATGTCGGCTTTGACGTTTGACTTCTCGACTTTCGTCTCCCGGATGTCGCTTTCGAGCTCGTCGATGGTCTCCTGCTTGCGGTCTATCTGGACGAACGCCTGTCGGCGCTCGTTTTCGGCGGCCTCGGCGGCCTCCTCGGCGCTCTCGATTTTGTCCTCCAGCCGCGAGATGTCGCCCTTTATCTCCTCGATGTCGCGCTTGATGGCGAGCTGCTCGTCCTCGCCCTTGCGCTCGATTTCGCCGTTGAGCTCGTGGAGCTCGTCTTCCAGCCGGACGACTTTGCCCTGCCTGCTGTCCAGTTCTTCCTGTAACTCGGCGAGCTCGTCTTCCAGCTCCTCGATGGCGGCCTCCGTCTCGGACAGCTCCGCGCGCTTGTCCTCCAGCTCGGCGGCCTTCCGATACCCCTCGTACTCCTCTTTCTCGTCGCGTAGCTCCTGGTACTGCAGCGCGGTCTCGCGCTCGTCTTCGAGCTGGTCGAGCCGGTCCTGTTTCTCCTCGATGCGGAGTTCGGCCTCGTCGATGCGCTCCTGGACGACCTCGAGTTCCTCGAAGGCGTCCGCCTTCTTCTGGTCGAACTGCGCGACGCCGGCTATCTCGTCGATTATCTCCCGGCGGGAGCCGGCGGTCATGTTGATTATCTCGGTCACGTCGCCCTGCATGACGACGTTGTACCCCTCCGGCGTCACGCCGGCCTGGGCGAGTAAGTCCTGGATGTCGGAGAGATTGACCGAGCGGCCGTTGATGTAGTAGTACGAGTAGTAGTTGTCCTCGGTCTCTTTGACCCGCCGTTTGATAGATATCTCGTCGACGTCGCCGACGTCGTCGGTCCCGGCGGCGTTGGCCACCTGCGCCCGTGCGACGGTCCGGTCCTCGTTCGCGAGGATGACTTCGACGCTGGCCTCGCGCTCGCCGCTGTACTCCACGTCTTCGTCGGCGTGACCCGGGTTGTAGATGAGGTCGGTCAGCTTCTCCGCGCGGATGCCCGACGTGCGAGCGAGTCCGAGCGCGAAGAGGACGGCGTCGATGATGTTTGACTTGCCCGATCCGTTCGGACCAGAGATAGTGGTAAAGTCCTCGTAGAACGGAATTCGGGTCTTCCGTCCGAAGCTCTTGAAGTTGTCGAGGACGAGCTCTTTGATATGCATACGGTGAGGGAACCGCCCGTCTAGGCCACGATGATGTCGGAGCCGGAGTCCTCGTCCGTCTCCGACTCCGCGTCGGCCTCGGGGTCGGCAGTGTTGTCAGACTCCTCGGGAGCCTCACTGTTAGATGTACCGGCCTCGGGCGCGGCCGTGTCGCCGCCGGCCTCGGGAACCAGAATCTCGCTCTCGGTCGAGGTTGACTCCGCGGCGTCGTCCGCCGCCGACGACTCCGCCTCGTCGGCCTGTCGGTCGGCACCATCCTCGCCCGCCTGTTCGGGCGGGGCCCGGCTGAACCCGTTTTGCTCGTCGACAGTGTTCTCCAGCTCGCGGATGCGGACCTTGCACTCGACCAGTTCGTCGGTCAGCCCCTCGACGGAGGCTTCCAGTTCCTGAACTCGCGTTTCCAGTTCCTCGACGCGGTTGCCACACATATGCCACACAGTGACGGTCCGTCCACATAAACGTGCGTCAGACAACAGTACGGATTCCGATACGTAACGTCTTCGCGTGCGCTGGCGGACGTACAGGCCAGTCGCGGACGTTACTTTGACGGGGCGATACTGTCGCTATCTGGAGTGGAAACGCGGGGTCGGAGCGATGACTGGTAATGTTGGAATTGGTCTCTGTGAGAACTGAACTGCCAACAGCCAGAAAGCCCCCGCGCTATCAGTCCCGCCCAGCGCTGTTTGACCAACCGGCTACGGGTGGGACTGAAAGGGGCGACCGGCTGGGCGAAGGCCGGCGACGTAAGCACTGGACGAGCGAACGGAGTGAGCGAGGAAGCGCACAGCGAGCCGCCCGAGCCCAGCCGGTCGGGGCTTTCTGGCTGTTGGCAGTGCTGTGGAGAGGCGCGGCTAGCGGAACTCGCTGGCACGTGTCGGAGTCAAACACCGCAACTAGGGGTCGTTACGCTTTAGCCGGGGGACGCCGAACCAGGGGTAATGACTGCACAAGCCGCCGAGTCCGGCGAGCTCGCGGCCGTCATCGGGCTGGAGGTCCACGTCCAGCTGGAGACGGAGACGAAGATATTCTGTGGCTGTTCGACCGAGCCCAGCGAGGAGCCAAACACCAACACCTGTCCGGTCTGTCTGGGGCTGCCCGGGGCCTTGCCGGTCGTCAACGAGGGGGCCGTCGAGGCCGCCGTCAAGGTCGGCAAGGCCATCGACGCCGACATTCCCGAGGAGACGGCGTTCCACCGGAAGAACTACTACTACCCCGACCTGCCGAAGAACTTCCAGATAACCCAGTACGACTCCCCCATCTGTGCCGATGGGGAACTGGAGTTCACCGTCGAGGGCGACCGGCGGGCGGTCGACATCCGGCGGGCCCACCTGGAGGAAGACCCCGGCTCGATAAAGCACGTCCGCGACGGCAGCGGCCCCCTCGAATCGCGGACGACCTCCATCGAGCGGGCCGACTACACGCTCGTCGACTACAACCGCGCCGGGACGCCGCTGATGGAAATCGTCACCGAGCCCGACTTCCGAGCGCCCGGTGAAGTCCGGGCGTTCCTCGAAAAGCTGGAGGAAGTCCTCGAATATCTGGGTGTCTTCGACGCGACCCGGGACGGGAGCCTCCGCATCGACGCGAACCTCTCGATGGTCGACGCCGACGAGGTCGGCGAGGACGGCCACATCGACGAGAGCGTGCTCGAAGCGGCCAACCGGACCGAGGTCAAGAACATCTCCAGTCACAAGGGCGCCGAGAAGGCCCTGGCCTTCGAGGAGTCCCGCCAGCGCAAGCTCGTCCAGTCGGGCCGGGCGGTCGAACAGGAGACGCGCCACTTCAACGAGACCCACGGCAACACCGTCTCCATGCGCTCGAAGGAGGAGGAGAAAGACTACCGGTACTTCCGCGAGGCCGACATCCCGCCGCTGCAGGTGTCGGGCTGGAAAGACGAGATATCGATTCCGGAGCTACCCGACGCTCGCCGCGAGCGGTTCGTCGCCGAGTACGGCCTGAGCGACGAGGCCGCCTCGAAGCTCACAAGCACCAAGCAGGTCGCGGACTTCTTCGAGAGCGTCGCAAGCGAGTTCGACGCCGACCTCGCCTCGACGTGGGTCGCGGACAATCTGCTTGGCGAACTGAACTACCGCGACATGTCTATCACCGACATCGACGACCGCTTCGAGGAAGTCACACGGCTCGTCGAACTCGTCGACGAGGACGAGATTACCGCCAAGAACGCCCACGAGACGGTGCTCCGGGAGATGCTCGACGAGGGTGACGACCCCGACGCTATCGTCGAGCGGGAGGGGCTCGGGAAAACGTCGGGCGACGAAGTGCAGGGGGCCGTCGAGGAAGCCATCGCGGAGAACCCCGACACCGTCGAGGACTACTACGACGGCGAGGACAACGCGCTGAACTTCCTCGTCGGCCAGGTGATGCAAAAGACCGGTGGGAGCGCGGACCCCGGCGAAGTCAACGGACTCCTGCGCGAGGAACTGGACGAGTAACGGCGGCTACGTCTCGCTGGCGTCGGTCCGGTCACCGCTTGCCTGCTGTGGCGTGTCCGCGACCGCAGGGTCCGTCCGCAGCAACGTCACGAAGATGCCGACAGCGGCGGTTTCGACCAGCTTGATAGCCCCCTCGACCGGCTCGGTGTCGAAATGCGAGAGGATGAGCAAGACGGTGTTTCGGTCCCCGTGGCTGTGGCCGCCACCCGACGCCGGAGCCGAGAAGCCATCGACGAGGAAGGCGCCGTGACCGGTGGCGTGCCACGTGATCCACGCGACGATAGAGCCGACCAGCAAGAGTGCGGCCCCGGCGTAGGCGGCCCGCAAGCCCACGACGTCGAAGGTGACGAGATACGGGCCGGCCAGCAAGATTGCGCCGAGCGCGACAAAGAGGAACGGGCGCGGGTCCGGCGGGATGCCGGTCCCGAAGGCGTTGAGATAGATGAGGCTTCGCGGGAACCCCCACCAGAGGTGGTACGCCGCCGTGACGAAGACGAGCGCGAGGGCGACCCCGCGGAGGATGCGGGCGGTCCGTCTGTCCATAGAGGGAGTGGGGGACACGACGCCAAGAGCCCATCGAACGCGTCTCCGGGGCGCGTCTCGACACGCGAGAGCGCCGCGCGTGCGCCCTCACGCCCGCGCTGTCGTCCGATTTCCCGAAAGTCTTTAGAACGCCTCCGAGCGTAGCGACCCCTAATGAGTACGACAGGTGGTGTCCGATGGAGCTGATTATCACGGAGAAGGACAACGCCGCCCGCCGCATCGCCGAAATCCTCTCGGAGGGGAGCGCGGAGGCCGAGCGGCGAAACGGGGTCAACGTCTACCGGTGGGGAACCAAGCGCGTCGTCGGCCTGTCGGGTCACGTCGTCGGCGTCGACTTCCCGCCCGAGTACAACGACTGGCGCGACGTCGAGCCGGTGGAGCTCATCGACGCCGAGGTCACCAAGGAGGCGACCCAGGAGAACATCGTCACGACGCTCAAACAGCTCGCTCGCAAGGCCGAAAGCGCCGTCATCGCCACTGACTACGACCGCGAGGGGGAACTCATCGGGAAGGAGGCCTACGAGCTCATCCGCGAGGTGACGGACGTGCCCGTCTCACGCGTGCGCTTTTCATCCATCACCGAGCGGGAGGTCCGGGAGGCCTTCGCCGAGCCCGACGAGATAGACTTCGACCTCGCGGCCGCGGGTGAGGCCCGACAGATTATCGACCTCGTCTGGGGCGCGGCGCTGACTCGCTTTCTCTCCCTCTCTGCGCGCCAGCTCGGCGACGACTTCATCTCGGTCGGTCGGGTCCAGTCGCCCACGCTGAAGCTCATCGTCGACCGCGAACGGGAGATTCAGGCGTTCGACCCGGAGGACTACTGGGAGATATTCGCGGACCTCACGAAAGACGGGGCGACCTTCGAGGCCCAGTACTTCTACGACGACGACGGTAGCGAGGCCGAGCGCGTCTGGGACGAGGACGCCGCCGACGCGGCCTATGCCGACCTCGGGGGGGCCGACGCGGCGACCGTCACGAGCGTCCGCCGGCGCACCCGAACGGACAGCCCGCCGACGCCGTTCAACACGACGGCGTTCATCTCGGCGGCCAGTTCGCTTGGCTACTCCGCCCAGCGGGCGATGTCAATCGCGGAGGAGCTCTACACCGCGGGCTATATGACCTACCCGCGCACGGACAACACCGTCTATCCGGAGGACCTGGAGGAAGACGAGCTGCTCGATGCCTTCGTCAGCTCCGCTGACTTCGGCGAGGACGCCCAGGCCCTGCTCGAACAGGACGAAATCGTCGCGACGGAGGGCGACGAGGAGACCACCGACCACCCGCCCATCCACCCGACCGGCGAGCTCCCGTCAAAGTCCGAACTGTCCGAGGACGAGTGGGAAGTGTACGAACTCGTCGTCCGGCGCTTTTTCGCCACGGTCGCCGAGGCCGCCACCTGGGAGCGCCTGCGCGTGGTCGCGGAGGCCGCCGGCCGCTCGCTGAAGGCCAACGGCAAGCGCCTGGTCGAGCCGGGCTATCACGCCGTCTACCCCTACTCCAGCGCCAGCGAGAACCACGTCCCCGACGTCGAGGAGGGTGCGGAACTGGCCATGACGGACGTGCGCCTCGAGGACAAGCAGACCCAGCCGCCCCGCCGCTACGGCCAGTCGCGGCTCATCGAGACCATGGAGAAGAAGGGGCTCGGAACGAAGAGCACGCGGCACAACTCCATCGAGAAACTGTACGACCGCGGCTACATCGAGGGGGACCCCCCGCGGCCGACGACGCTCGCCATGGCCGTCGTCGAGGCCGCCGAGGAGTTCGCCGACCGCGTCGTCAGCGACGACATGACCGCCCAGCTGGAGGCGGACATGACCCGCATCGCCAACGGCGAGGCGACGCTCGACGAGGTGACCGACGAGTCCCGCGAGATGCTCCAGAAGGTGTTCGAGGAGCTTGCCGACTCCCGCGAGGAAATCGGCGAACACCTCCAGGAGTCGCTGAAAGCCGACAAGACGCTCGGCCCGTGTCCCCAGTGTGGCGAGGCGATGCTAGTGCGTCGGTCCCGACAGGGCTCCTACTTCGTCGGCTGTGACGGCTTCCCCGAGTGTCGCAACACCCTCCCGCTACCCTCGACCGGCGAGCCGCTGGTGCTCGACGAGGAGTGCGAGGACCACGAGATGCACCACGTGAAGATGCTGGCCGGCCGGGACACGTTCGTCCACGGCTGTCCCCGCTGTGAGGCCGAGAAGGCCGACGAGAGCGATGACGAAGTAATCGGTCCGTGTCCCGACTGCCACGACAGCGAGGGCGGCGAACTCGCCATCAAACACCTCCGCTCGGGCTCCCGGCTGGTCGGCTGTACGCGCTATCCGGACTGTGAGTACTCGCTGCCACTGCCCCGCAACGGCGACATCGAGGTCACCGACGAGTTCTGCGAGGACCACGACCTCCCCGAACTCGTCGTCGACCCCGACAGCGACGACCCGTGGGAGCTTGGCTGTCCCATCTGTAACTTCGAGGAGTACCGCGCCAGAAACGCCGTCGACGAGCTGGAGGACTTGAGCGGTATCGGCGGGGCGACCGCCGAGAAGCTGGAGGCGGCCGGCGTGGACTCCCTGGAGGCGCTCCGGGAGGCGGACGCCGACGTCGTCGCCACCGAAGTCCAGGGCGTCAGCGCGAGCCAGGTCCGCGATTGGCAGACCGAGCTGGAAGCCTGAGACGAGGACCGTCGGCAGCGTGGGCCGCTACCGCTCTAGCTTTACTGTCTCGCTTGCGGCCGCGACCAGCCGCTCGATGCTGTCACGCAGGCCCGCGTATTCGCGCTCGAAGTTCGTCTCCTGTTGCAGCGCCTGCCGCTTGGCGCGTTCCTGCGTGTACCAGTCACTCATCGTGCCCTCTTCGACCCGCTTCTCGTAGTCCGCCGGGAGGTCGTAGTCGTGTCTCGCCATTTGTTCTGGTCTGTGGGCCGGTCACCTACGCGGCGCCGTCGGGTGTGTCAGCCCGCCGTCCGATTTAGGTTCCGGCCGCTTTCTGGATATTACATACACGTGTGTGGACTAAAACCTTTTTCTCCACTGTTTTTGTGCTATATTGACCGTCAGAACTGGAACTGCCGCCTGTGGGGGAAGGGAGCCCGGAGCCGCCGTGGCCTACAGCTGTAAGTGTGACGTGGAACTGGGACCGCCGTCGTCGTCGATACCGCCCTCGTGGGTGAACTCGTAGTCGTCGTCGATGAGGAAGACGGTGCCGTGGCGCTCGGCGACACTGACGGCAGAGAGCGTCGTCCCGGCGGCCTCACCGTTGCCACAGTCGCCCCCGCAGGCGTCGAACAGCGAGCCGTGGCGGGGACAGATTATCTCGCCGTCGCGCATCGGCACCCCGTGGCCGGTGTCGAATCGCTGGTTCTCGTGGGTGCAGCGGTTGACCCACGCCTCGACGCCGTCCTCGCAGGGCACCACGACTATCTCCTCCGGGGCGCCGTGGGGGTCTTCAACGGTACACAGGTACGAGCCGTCTTCGTGGACCTGCTCGACAGTGGTCAGCTGGTGCATGTGCGGGGCCAGTACCTGGAACGGCGAAGCGGTGGCGGTTACCCGACCCCTCGCGCGACCGGCTACATTGTCACGGGACCGCCCGCCGCGTCCCCCCATCCGAAGCCGTTATGCCGACAGGCGAACGTCCCATCCGTATGAGCGACTGGGCGGACTGGGACCACATAACCAAAATCGACCCGGACAAGACACTGTACGCCGATGAGACCTACGAGGACGTGGCCGCCACGGGCACCGACGCCATCGAGGTCGGCGGCACGACCGGCATGACCGAGGAGAAGATGAAGCGGGTCGTCGACGCCTGTGGCAAACACGACATCCCCGTCTACATCGAACCGTCGAACCCCGCGTCGGTCGTCCACAGCGACCGCCACGACGGCTACCTGATTCCAGTGGTGATGAACGCCGGCGACGTGACCTGGATTACCGGCGCCCACAAGGAGTGGATTCGCATCGACGACGACATCGACTGGTCCCGGACGTTCACCGAGGCCTACATCGTCATGAACCCCGACGCCTCCGTCGCCACCTACACGCAGGCCAACTGCGACTTAGACGCCGACGAGGTCGCCGCCTACGCCGAGGCCGCCGAACACCTGCTGGGCCAGGAGATAGTGTACGTCGAGTACTCGGGGATGCTCGGCGACACCGAGAAAGTCGCCGCCGCGGCCGACATCCTCGACGACGCGACGCTGTTCTACGGCGGCGGCATCCACGACTACGACTCCGCGCGGCAGATGGCCGAACACGCAGACACCATCGTCGTCGGTGACCTGGTCCACGACGAGGGCGCCGACGCCGTGCGCGAGACCGTCGAGGGCGCACAGGACGCGAAAGCCGCCGCGCCGACCGAGTAAGCGGCCCCGGTTCAGGGCTCGCTGCGCTCACCGTTCGCGTTCCCGAGGTGGCTCGCTACGCTCGCCACCTCGCGCCTGCTCCGCGGCTCACTGCGTTCGCCGCGTCGCTTTCGAGATGCTTCCCTTCGGTCACTATCTCGCACAGAAAGACTGTCCTTAAGTCCGGGGACTCAGAATCCATCCCCATGGACGACCGAACCTACACCGCAGACGCCGAGCCGGGCGACACCGTCACCGTCGCCGGCTGGGTCCACGAGATACGCGACCTCGGTGGTATCGCCTTCCTCATCCTCCGGGACACGACCGGAAAGATTCAGGTCAAGTTCGAGAAAGACGAGATGGACGACGAGCTGGTCGAGACCGGGCTGGGCGTCCAGCGCGAGTCCGTCATCTCGGTCACGGGCGCGGTCGAGGAGGAGCCACGCGCCCCGACCGGCGTCGAGGTCACGCCAGAGTCGGTCGACGTCATCTCGGAAG
>JBEQBH010000016.1:0-10576 GCA_041639955.1 Halobacteriales archaeon
TCAGCCGGCGGTCGCGACGGTCATGACACAGAACGCATATCTCGGCTTCGACGTCGCCCAGTTGCTGCGGGCGGAGTCACTCGGCGAGGTCCGGTCGATTGCGGGCGGGTTCCTCCGGGACATCGAGCCCGAACTGTACGGGGCCCGCGCAGAACGTATCGCCGCGGCCGTCGAGGCCGCCGATGCGGACGTGGTCGCCCTGCAGGAGGCGGTGTTGCTTCGAAGCCAGCAGCCGGGGGACTACGGCACCGGCTCGGACACGGCGGCCACCGACGTGGAGGTCGACTTCCTCGACCGCATCCGGGCGGCGCTCGCCGAGCGGGGACTCGACTACACCGTCGCCGCCGAGTCGGTGGCCAACGACTTCGAGCTACCCGCCGAGACCGACGAGGGCCCCGTCGACCTCCGCATCACCGACCGGGACGCCCTCCTCGTCCGGAGCGACCTCGACACCGCCGACCCCGTGGCCGGGACCTACGACGCCGCGCTGGCGCTTCCCGTCCCGGACAGCGACCGGACGCTGACTATCACCCGCGGCTACAGCGCAGTTGACGTGACCGTCGGCGGCGTTGAGATCCGGGCCGTCTCGACACATCTGGAGTCGGCGACGCCGCAATACCGGCGCCGTCAGGTGCGGGAACTGCTCGACGCGCTTCCCCCGTCGGGACCGGTGGTCGTCTGTGGCGACCTCAACAGCGCCCCCGGAGAGGAGGCCTACGACCTGCTGACCGGCTCGCTGAACGACTCCTACACCGCGCTTCGGTCCGACGGGGGCGGCGCTACCTGCTGTCAGGCAAAGGACCTCCGCAACGACGCGTCGCTGCTCGACCGGCGCATCGATACCGTGCTGTACCGCGGTTCGGTCACGCCGACGGCCATCGACCGTGTCGGCGACCGGCCCGGCGACCGCGCCGCAGTCGAGGTCGACGGCGAGACGGTCCAGGTGTGGCCCTCGGACCACGCCGGCGTCGTCGGAACCTTCGACCTGTCGGGGGGGCCGGCCACTGCGACGCCGCAGTCACCGACTCCCCGAGCGACGACGCCGACTGGTGAGGCGCCGCCCGCGACGAGCGCGTCTGGCCCCGGCTTCGGCACCGGCTCTGCGCTCCTCGGGCTGGTGCTGGGCGCCGGGGCGTGGCTGCGTCGGTGACTGGAAGCGGTCCTGAACGGCCCGCTCACCGCCTGTCCAGATATGAAAAGGAGTTTGCCTTCTCTTGAACGACCTATCGAGAACGTACCGGTCGCCGTCCCCGCTCCGTCGCTCAGTCGTCGGCGGGACTCCCGGTCCGTCGGGGTTCCGTGTCGTGTCCTATCAGGTCCTGACCGATGCCGAGCGCCTGGTTGGTCCGCTGGATGCTCGCCCCGGCGCTCGTCGTCCGTTCACAGACCGCCCGAATCGCGTCGACGTTCTCGGGGACGACGTCGGCTTCCTGGTGGATAGCCTGGAACAGATAGAGGTCCCCGTCCTCGACCGTGACCGACTCGGCCCAGATGCAGTTCTCCCAGACGTCACCGCGGGGCCGGCCGGCGTCGCGGGTGTACTCCTTGAGCTTGCCCGCGCCGTCGATATCGAGGTGTTCGGGCAGCAAGAAGAGCCGTGACTCCTGAGACAGGGCGTCTCGGACTTCGGCGGCGGTGGGGTCGGCCTCGAGCGTGACGTTGACCGAGTGGGTGTGCATCTGCGTTGTCGGCACTTTCATCCCCATCGTGTCGATGTCGATATCGGGGAACACCGTCTCCACGTCCGGCCCGTGGTGTGAGGGAATCTCGACCGGGTCTGGCAGCGTGTCGTTGATGGGGCCCCGTCCAGTGTCACTGGGGTCACCACCGCGACGGACGAGGGTCACGCGGGCCTTCTCGATGCCGAACTGCTCGCGAATAGGGGCAAAGAGCCGCGAGAGCCCGGTCGTGTTACAGGAGACCACGCGGGCGGTGTCGGCGCCCACCGCACGGTCGTAGTTAGCCCGAGCGTTGAAGCTCACGTCGGCCACGTCGGCCGATTCACCGCCCTGGAAGAGCGCCGGCGTGTCGTGGTCAGCGTAGAGGTCGGCATACGTTTCGCCGACACCGCTGGGCGTCGCATCGACGACGACATCGCTCGTCTCGACGAGGTCTGAGACCACACCCTGGGTCGGGACGTCGGCAGTTTCGAACTGCGCTCGACTGTCTCCGTCGGCCGCGTAGAGGTCGTATCCGCGGTCGTGTGCGACGACCGCTTCGAAGTTCGGGGAGCGTTTCGTGACGCCAGCGACCGTCATATCAGGCTGTAGTCGAACCGCGTCGGCGACCCGTTTGCCGATGGTTCCGAAGCCGTTGATGCCCACGTGGAGCATGATAGCGTGTTCACGACGATGACGCATAGTAGTTTCGCATTAAGCAAACTCTTTTTACTCAAATCGTAGTAATAATTCTGGTATAGAAAATCTCGCCTGGCCTTTCCCGCTACTTCCCCGTCCGAACGTCGTGTATCGAACGGGGCCGCCGCCCGGCTCAGTACCGGGCGTTCCTGATTGCCGGGTCGAGGTCGTCGAACTGCGCGAGGTAGCTATCGCGCTCGTCCCGGAGTTCCGCCAGCGTCGACTGGGGGTCGGGAAGCGCCGTCGCGACGTCGAACTCGTCGATGTCCATCCCGGGAACGTCACTCGGGACGGTGAGTCCCGTCATCTCGTCGTGTTCCCAGTCGAGGGACTCCCGCGCGATGCCACGCAGCAGCGTCACCGTCTCTTCGACCCCGATGTCGACCGGGCCGACGCTGCCGGTGTTCAACACGAAACAGTCGACGTCGAGATCGGCTATCAACTCGCGGAACCGGTTGCCCTCTTCGCCTTCCGACCCGATGATGAACGGGTTCGTCCCGACGACGCGGATCGACTCGCCGGCGGCGCTCGGGTCGCCGGCGCTCGTCTGGACCGACTCGCCGAGCATGAACGCCACCGCGGCTTCTTCGGGGGTGAGCTTCGCGACCGGCGGCATCGCCGGGTTGCGCGTGATGAAGAAAATCTGGTCGACTTCTGGCAGGTCGATGTCGTCCCCCGCGGAGGAGAGTTGCTCGCGCTGGATGACGGCCCGGCCGTTCGTCGTGTAACGGCCGCTGTCGAAATCGACCGTCCCGTCCTCGTCGACAGCGACGTTTTCGAGCACCGCCGACTCGTCGGTCACCGCGTCGTACATCGCGGGTTCGGTCTCGCTGTCGAGGCCGTGGGTCTTGACGAACAGCCCCTGTCCTTCGCTGCCGGCCACGGTCCCGTCGGGGCCCAGCGCACAGACGTCGTCCTGGAGCATCGTCGCGTCCTCGGGGTCGTCGAGCCACAGTCCGTGGGCGGTCAGCGTAGACTTGCCTGTCCCCGAGAGTCCGAGAAACAGCTGTCCGACGGTTTCGAGCCCATCGTCGGTGTCCAGCTCGACTCGTTTGCTCCCCGCGTGGAGCCCGAGTCCGCCCTGTCGTTTCGCGTAGTACATGAACAGCCTGAGAAACGACTTCTTGGCTTCGCCGGTGTAGTCGCTGCCGACGACGGCGGTAAACCCTGCGTCCGGGAAGACACGAACGCCGACTTCCTCACTGTCCGGGAGCTGGACGGTGTGGAAATCCGGCTCGCGTTCGGTTTCGACGGGTTCGAACAGCTTCGCCCAGGCGAGCGCGATGCGGCTGTACGCTTTGGGCACGTAGTACCGGCAGACGTACGTGTTGTCCGGGTGTCGACCCATCTGTCGGTCCAGACAGACGAGCTCTCGGTCTTCGAGACTCGAGAGAGCGTCGTCGACGAGTTCGTAGTCCGCCGCGCCGAACTCGTGGTCGACGGTGTTTTTCGTCCGCTCGGCGTTCCGTGACCGCTCCTGGCTCACATACGAGGGCGAGCCGAACTCGGTCGTCGTTTCGAGATGCTGTGAGAACTCCCGCAGCTGATTCAACGACGGATTGTACGCCACATTGTCGGCCGTCTTCGGGTCTGGTAGCGCAGCCACGTAGTCTGTAGCTGGTACCGATGGCTGTTGCATCCGTACGAGAGGGGGCGCTCCCTATACTAATAAGATTGATAGGACTGTGATAGTAGTAAATATCTACAGCCGCACGGAGTAGACCGAAAGAACGTTCAGTGTACTTCCGAGAGCGGCGGGAAAATCTCACGACTGCACAGGAGATGACGGCCGATAGCACGCGCCGCTCGGTACGAGTGGATGCCGTCTCACGGCCGCAGCATCAGCTATCCGGGTCCCACTCGTCACCGACTCGGTCGACGCCCATCATCGCCCGCCCGGGGTGTTCGGTGAAGACGACTTTCATGTTCTCCTCCGGGATGTCAAACTCGTCGGCCGCGTACTCCATCGTGGCGAGCGCGAACGCGCGTTTCTGCTCGAAGGACCGCCCCTGGCGGATTTCGGCGTCGAGAAAGAGGAGCGGCCCGTCGACGGCCCGCCCGAGGTGCATCTCGGACGGGTCGCGCTCCCGGATGGTGACCGCGACGTGGCCGCTGGTCGTCGCCATCTCGGTCGTGTAAAACTCAGTCACCCGCTCGGCGAACGACGTCCGTTCGGTCGCCGAGAGCGTCCGTGCGATATCGAACTGTAACAACGGCACACTCACAGTCGCGCCGAGAGCGATATTTATCTTCTGTCATCCGCCCCGCTCTGGGCTTTCGTGGTCCGTCAAGTAACATCATTTAAATTGTGGCTGTACTTACTGTGGATTGCTTGCGTACATTGCACACGTGGCTCAGACCCAAACCGAGATGTGAACCGGGGTCCGCGCCATCCGTGCACACTCGGTGGTGACAACTGTGGCAACAGACAACTCCGACGCTGTCGAATATGCTGACATAGACGAGGTTTCCCCGATGGCGTGGCGGCTGCTCCGGGTCGCCGCCGGGTACGAGCAACGGGGCGTCGAACGGGAGGTCGACGACCTCATGCAGGCGCACCTCTCGATGCTCGAAAACGGGACCCGCGGCCTCTCCCAGTCCCGCCGGCGGATGCTGTTTGAGCTGTACACCGCCGACCTCAGTGAGGAGCAGGTCGAAGCGATAGTTACCAGTTTCTAGTAACATAACTATTCATCATTCATGTTCCTCCACAAGGCTTAATAGCGATGGCTTGAGATTACGCCTGTATCAATGATACACCGCACGCTGAGTGAGGCACAGCAGCGATTGGGGAAATTCGCCCTCGCCTCTCTCGGGACGATACTCATCGCAGTCGCACCGACCCCGGCAGGGCTCTCGCTGGCTGGCCAGTACACGCTCGCGACGATGTTCTTCGCCGGGTCGCTGTGGGTGACGGGAACGCTACCGCTGGCTGTGACCGCGCTGTCGATTCCGGTGTTGCTCACCGCCACGGGGGTCTACGACGACATGGACGCGGCGCTTGTCGGCTTCGCGGACCACCTCATCTTCCTGTTCATGGCGGGGTTCATGCTGGCAAACGCCATCCAGAAGTACGACATCGACCGCCGCATCGCCCTGTACACCATGGCGAAGATGGGCAGTTCGCCGCGTCGCCTGATCGGCGCCGTCATGATATCCACTGCGGGACTCTCGATGTGGGTCTCGAACACGGCGACGACGGCCATGATGACGCCTATCGCCGTCGGTGTCCTCTCACAGGTCCTCAGCAGCGACCAGGTCGCGGCCGTCGGCGATTCGACGCCGGACGAGTCCGCCTCGGGCGCGATGACCGACGGCGGAATCGGCACCGCAGACGAGTTCACCAACATGCAGATCGGGATGTTGCTCGGGACGGCCTACGCCGCTAGCGTCGGGGGCGTCGGGACGATAATCGGGACCCCGCCAAACGCCGTCCTCGTCGGGCAACTCAACGCTATCCTGGACTACGAGATCGGCTTCGTCGACTGGCTGCTCATCGGGCTGCCGGTCGTTTTCGTCACGCTCCCTATCATCTGGTATCTCCTCACCTACGTCCTGTACCCGCCACAGATTGACAACGTCGACGAGGCACAGGCACAGGCGAAAGCGTATCTCGAAGAGGAGGACAGCCTCGACAAGCGTGGCCGCCGTGTTGCGTATATCTTCGGCGCCACCGCCGGTCTCTGGGTGCTTGGCGGTCTCGGGACGTTCCTGTCTCCGTATCTGCCGGACGTGTGGATGACCACGCTCTTCGGCGGCGACGGGATGACGATATTCGGGCTCGAGGGCCATCAGGGCATCCTCTACTACGTGATGGTCGGCGTGATGGCTATCCCCGCGCTGGTGCTTGCGGACACCATGGAGTGGGACGAACTCGTCGACATCGACTGGGGGACGCTGCTGCTGTTCGGTGGCGGTATCGCCCTCGCCGACGCGCTCGCGAACACCGGCACGACCGAGTGGATCGCCAACACGGTGTTCAGCGGCCTCACCGGGTTGCCGGTGCTTGCCATCATCGCCGCCGTCGTGTTGCTCGTCGTCTTCCTGACCGAGATGACCTCGAACACCGCGACGACGACCATCCTCGCGCCGATACTCATCGGCCTGGGCAGCGTCTTCGCAGCCACGGTCGGGCTGACCGAGTTCAAGACGGCCATCTTCCTCTCGGTCGCCGGGACGATCGCCGCCAGCTTCGCCTTCGCGCTCCCGGTTGCGACGCCGCCAAACGCCATCGTCTTCGGGAGCGGCTACATCAAACAGAACCACATGCTGCGGACCGGCGTTATCCTCAACATCCTCATGACGGCGATACTGACGGGACTCATCTGGCTCCTGTTTACCTTCGTCTGGCCCCATCTGCTCTGGTGACGCGGCTGTCACACGACGGACCACCACCCTCATGAACCATCGTCGAACGATTTCGCTCGTCTTCCTGTGGCAACTCGCCGCGAGTATCTGTTACTACGCCGTGTTCGCCGCCACGCCGTTTTTCCGCGACGAGTTCGGCCTCAGCGGGACGGCGGTCGGAATCGTAGTGACGGTGCTCACCCTCGGCTACGCGGTGTTTCTCCTCCCGCTCGGCGCGGTCACGGACCGCTACGGCGAACACAGCGTGCTCACGGCGGGGCTCCTCGGCCTCGCCGGCGGCGCGCTGCTCGTCCCGCTTGCGGGCACGTATGCGGTGCTCCTTGGCAGTGTCTTCGTCCTCGGTGCGCTGTACGGCACGGCGATGCCGGGCACGAACAAGGCGATATTCGGCAGCGTACCGACCGGCCGACAGAACCTCGCGACGGGGATAAAACAGGTCGGTGTCACGGCGGGCAGCGGCGTCAGCGCGGTGCTCCTGACGAACGTGGCCGCGGTCGTCGCCTGGGAGGCCGGCTTCTACATCGCCGCCGCGTTGGCTGTCGCGGTCGCGCTCGTGTTCGCTCTCGTCTACACCCCCGCGACAACCGACCGGACGACGGAGTTCCCCGACTTCGGCGTCCTGTTCCGAAACCGGGCGTACCGGTCGCTCTGTCTCGCGGGGTGGTTCCTCGGGGCCGCTCTGTTCACCACTGTCGGCTACACGATACTCTACCTCGAGGAGTCGGTCGGCCTGTCGGTCGCACTCAGCGGACTCGTCCTCGCCGGACTCCAGGTCTCCGGGAGCGCCGGCCGGATCGTCACCGGCTGGCTGAGCGACGCGCTGCCCGGGGACCCGCGCCGGCGTATCAGTGCGATACTCCTCGTCCAGGCGCTCGGGAGCGCCGTGTTGTTCGTGGCGGTCGCGTTCGTCGACCAGCGACTCACGGCGATTGTGGCGTTCGTCACGCTCGGGTTCTTCGTGCTGGGCTTTACTGGCGTCTACTACTCCTGTATGGCGACAATCGTCCCGACCGAGAAGATGGGCGGCGCGACGGCCGGCGGCCAGCTGGCACTCACGTCCGGGGCGTTGCTTGCACCGCCGACATTTGGCTTTCTCGCGGAGTCCGTCGGCTACCGAGCGAGCTGGCTGTTACTCGCCGGTATGACCGGTCTCTCGGCGGTTTTCGTCGTCCGTGTCGTTCGCACAGCCGAGCCAGACGGCGCCGAGAGCGGCGACACCCCCACCTGCAGTAGCTCGTCCGATGACTGATACGGACTGTCGTGTTATATACCGCGAGCGCGGAACGAAACCACGACGACCCGTCTGACGACGGGGTTCACAACGGAGACAAAACACAATGACACTCGAAGAAGACGCACTCGACTATCACCGGCGCTCGCCGTCGGGCAAGGTAGAGATTTCGACGACCAAATCGACGAACACACAGCGGGACCTCTCGCTCGCGTACTCCCCGGGCGTCGCGGCGCCCTGTCGGGAAATCGACGAGGACGAGACCCGGGCGTACGACTACACGGCAAAGAGCAACCTCGTCGGGGTCGTCTCGAACGGGTCGGCCGTCCTCGGGCTCGGTGACATCGGCGCGCAGGCGTCGAAGCCGGTGATGGAGGGCAAGGGCGTCCTGTTCAAGCGTTTCGCCGACATCGACGTCTTCGACATCGAACTGGACCTCGACGACCCCGACGCGTTCGTCCAAGCAGTGGCGGGCATGGGGTCGACCTTCGGCGGTATCAACCTCGAAGATATCCGCGCGCCCGAGTGTTTCGAGATAGAACAGCGCCTCCGTGAGCAGATGGACATCCCGGTCTTCCACGACGACCAGCACGGGACCGCGATAATCTCCGGTGCGGCGCTGCTCAACGCGGTCGAAATCACGGGCAAGGACCTCTCCGACCTTCAGGTCACCTTCGCCGGTGCGGGCGCGGCCGCGACGGCGACGGCCCGGTTTTACGCCTCGCTCGGGATTCCGCGCGAGAACATCACGATGTGTGACGAAGACGGGATTCTCTCGGAGCGACGCGCCCGTGCCGGCGACCTCAGTGAGTACACCGAACCGTTCGCGGAGGGTGTCGACGACGGCGACCTCGCGGACGCGATGGCCGGCGCGGACGTGTTCGTCGGCCTCTCGGTGGGCGGCATCGTCAGCCCCGAGATGGTCCGGTCGATGGCCGCCGACCCGGTTATCTTCGCGATGGCCAACCCTGACCCCGAAATCGACTACGAGACGGCGAAAGCCGCCCGCGACGACACGGTCATCATGGCCACGGGCCGCTCGGACTACCCCAACCAGGTCAACAACGTCCTCGGGTTCCCCTTCATCTTCCGGGGTGCCCTCGACGTGCGTGCCACCGAAATCAACGAGGCCATGAAACGAGCGGCGGCGGAAGCGCTCGCGGACCTCGCACGGCAGGACGTCCCCGACGCGGTGGTCAAGGCCTACGACGACGACGTGTTGCAGTTCGGCCCCGACTACCTCATCCCGAAGCCGCTCGACCAGCGCGTCCTATACGAGGTGACACCCGCCGTCGCGGAGGCGGCGATGGAGAGCGGCACGGCCCGCCGGGACCTTGACCTCGACGAGTACCGCGAGCAACTGGAGGCCCGACTGGGCAAGTCCCGGGAGATGATGCGGGTCGTCCTGAACAAGGCGAAGTCGGACCCGAAACGCGTCGCGCTCGCCGAGGGGGAAAACGAGCGCATCATCCGGGCGGCGAGCCAGATGGCTGAGCAGGGCATCGCCGAACCCGTTCTCGTCGGCGAGGCGTCGGACATCCAGCGGACCGTCGACGAACTCGGGCTGGACTTCGAGGCGACCGTCGCGGACCCGACCGACACCGACTGGGACCACTACGCCGAGGAGCTCCACCGGCGCCGTCGGCGGAAGGGACTCACGCAGGGGGAAGCGGCCGAACTCGTCCGCAGCGACCCGGACTACTTCGCCAGTATGATGGTCGAGATGGACGACGCGGACGCGATGCTCAGCGGGCTCACCCATCAGTACCCGTCCGCGCTGCGTCCGCCGCTGGAGGTCATCGGCACAGCCGACGACGCCGACTACGCCGCCGGCGTCTACATGCTGACGTTCAGGAACCGCGTCATCTTCTGTGCGGACACGACGGTGAACCTCGACCCCTCCGCCGAGGTGCTGGCGGAGGTGACCAAACACACCGCGGAGCTCGCCCGCCGGTTCAACGTCGAACCGCGCGCGGCGCTGCTCTCGTACTCGGACTTCGGCAGCGTCGACAACGACGGCGCCGCGAAACCGCGAAACGCCGTCTCGATGCTTCACGAGGACCCACAGGTCGACTTCGACGTCGACGGGGAGATGCAGGCCGACACCGCCGTCGTCGAGGAGATGCTCGCCGGGACCTACGGCTTTGCCGACCTCGACGGGCCCGCGAACGTCCTCATCTTCCCGAACCTCGAGGCCGGTAACATCGGCTACAAGCTCCTCCAGCGACTCGGCGGGGCCGAGGCCATCGGCCCGATGCTCGTCGGGATGGACAAGCCGGCCCACGTCCTCCAGCGCGGCGACGAGGTCAAGGACATCGTCAACCTCGCCGGCGTCGCCGTCGCCGACGCCCAACAGCGGGACGGCGACGACTAACTCCCAGCCGTCGCCCCGGCGGGCCTCGCCGACGTGGCCCCGGGCCTGTCCTCGGGTTTCACCCGGTCTGTCGGCCGGCGAACGGACATACCGACCAGCAGTACCGGTAAGTTTACAATCCGAGATTTGTATCAATGATACATGGCGCTCGAAACGGTACTCCTCGTCGGTCGGCCCGGTGACGAGGGGCACGGCACGAAGCTCGCAGAGGCGGCAATCGATATAGCGAAACCGGCAGACGCGCGG
>JBEQBH010000017.1:0-10540 GCA_041639955.1 Halobacteriales archaeon
GTGCGCCCCCACGCGGGGCACGCAGAGACGGCGCGGAACATCCGCACGCTCACGCGTGGCTCCGACATCATCGAGTCCCACCGGAACTGCCACCGCGTACAGGACGCCTACTCGATTCGGTGTATGCCACAGGTCCACGGTGCCGTCCGGGACGCTGTCGAGCATCTCCGGGGCGCTGTCGAGACGGAACTCAACAGCGCCACCGACAACCCGCTGGTGTTCGACGCCGAGCGGGTGGACGACCGCGCGAGCGGCACCGACCACGCCGCCGTACTCTCCGGCGGGAACTTCCACGGTGAACCACTCGCGCTGCCACTCGATTACGTGACCGGCGCGCTCACCGAACTTGCGGCCATCTCCGAGCGCCGCATCGACCGGCTGCTCAACCCCAACATCCAGGAGGACCACCTCCCGCCGTTCCTGACCGACAACGACGGGCTCGAATCGGGGTACATGATAGCGCAGTACACGGCTGCGGACCTCGTGAGCACGAACCGCTCTATCGGCCGGCCCGCCACGGACAACATCACCGTGAGCGGGAACCAGGAGGACCACGTGAGCATGAGCGCGACGAGCGCGTACCGCGCGCGGGAAGCTGTCGACAACACGCTGTACGTGCTTGCGAGTGAACTCGCCTGCTCGGCACAGGCGATGGAGTTCGTCCCGGACCACGAACCCGGCGCGGGAACGGGCGCGGCGTACACGGCCATCCGGGAACGCGTGCCACCGCTTGAGGGCGACAGACCTATCGGCGAGGACGTGGCCGCCGTCCTTGAACTCGTCGCCGGAGACGGGTTGACAAAGCGCGTGGAGTCCGCGATAGACGGGGACCTGCGCTAGCCGCTTTTCCTCGCCGTACCACTTATCCCCTGTAACTTTTTAATGTATGTAATTTATAATGGACGAAAACTGCAGTTCCCCGAACCGGAGCGGACATGTGTTCTTATTTCTGCGCCTATATCCGCTTTTCCTGTGTGCATGTGTTGCTTTGAAGCCATAGTAAGAACAAATGAGTGGTTGGTGGGGATATAAACCCACACCCATATGGTGCGTCTACTTGTATCTCTATCGTTTCGAATGCTAAAATGTCATGAGCGATAGAACCAGTGATTCGAACCGGACCGGACGCCGTCGCTTCTCCCGACGGGCGTTCATCGGGACTGCCGGCGCGGCGTCGGTGATGGCTCTCGCAGGCTGTGGTGGCGACGGTGGCGGGTCCTCGACTGACGGAGGACCCGCAAAGCCGGACAGCCTCACCGTTCGCGCGTGGGGTGGGGCGTGGCAGGAGAACCTCCAGAGCGAGGTCGCGGAGCCGTTCACCGAAGAGACAGGCATCGAGATCGAGTACGACAACACCAGCGAGGAGGTCATGCAGGGCCAGATACGGACGGCGCTGAACCAGAACCGCGCGCCGCCGGTCAACGTCAACTGGTCGACAACGCTTCAGTCGTACAAGGCGGCGGACGCGGGCCTGATGGTGCCACTCGACACCGACGTGGCGACGAACCTATCGGGGCTCCTCCCGGCCGCACAACCCAACATCGGCGACGCCGAGTGGCCCTTCGTGAGCCTCTACTCGTACGTGTACTCGCTGACGTACAACACGGACAAGGTCGACTCGGCGCCCACCTCGTGGGAAGAACTCTGGGGCAACGGGTGGAGCGACGGCCTGGGCTTCTACCAGGGTGGCACCGGGTTCGTCCCGGTGCTCGCAAAGCTCGCGGGCGAGGAACTGGACGGCGACATGTCCGCAACCTGGGACCGCCTCCGGGACCTCTCCGGGAACGTCGGCCTCATCGGTGACGACGACCAGCTCACGACGAACCTCATAGACGGCGAGATATCGGGGGGGACGCTCATCGCGGCGAACACGTACAACGCGATACAGGACGACCAGCCGGTCGATTACACGGTCCCCGACGAAGGGGCCGTCGCCAAGCGCGACGCGATGTACACGCCGAAGGGGCAGGAGGACAACCACATCCACTGGGGCCAGATGTTCATCGACTACGCGGCCAAGGCGGATATAAACGGACCGTGGTCCGAGGGGCTCGGCGTCGCGCCGCTCAACGGTGACGCGACGGTGCCGGACTGGATGGCCGAGTCCGAGATGTTCCCCACCAGCGAGGAACAGTTCAACAGTATGATAACGGTCGACCCGGCGAACTACGTCGAGAACAGTTCGTACTGGTCCAGCCAGTTCAACGAGATCACGCAGTCGTAACCGCGACTGCCGACCCCAATCCGACTCCACCCATAATGAGCATCCGGGAACAGATACACCGCCGCCGGCTCCACGTACAGTGGCGCGTGATGGACGCCTTCATCGCCGCCAAGAACCGCACCCCCGTGAACCTCTCGCAGGGGGTCGATAACCGCTTTGGCTACGCCCTCATCGCGCCGGGATTCCTCCTCATCAGCTTTCTCGCCGTCGGCATGGGGTTGCTGACGTGGTACAGTTTTCTCACCTACGACCCAGTCGAGATATTCACCTACGAGTACACGCTCGCGAACTGGCAGCGGTTCATCGAGACGCCGGCACACCACCGGATACTGTTCCGGACGCTGCTTTACTCGGCCGTCGTGACCGTCGTCTGTGTCGCCCTCTCGGTGCCCTACGCCTACCTCATCATCCGAACGGAGAACAACCTGTTCCGGAACCTCCTGCTGTTTGGGCTGTTCGTGCCCTTCTTCACCGGCGTCATCATACGCGCGTACGGCTGGCTCATCATCCTCGGTGAGAACGGCATCGTCAACTGGCTGTTGGGGACCGTCGGCATCAGTTCCATCGGGTTCATCGGCACGCCGTTTGCCGTCCTGGTCGGGCTGATACAGTACATGCTCCCCTTCGGCGTGTTGATGCTGACGCCGGCGATCGCCAGCATCGACGAGGACCTCGAACGGGCGGCGAAAAACTGCGGCGCGAACCAGCGCGAGACGTTCCGCCACGTCGTGCTCCCGCTGGCGCGACCGGGGCTCTCGGCGGCGATTATCGTGATATTCACGCTCTCGGTGGCGAACTACTCGATTCCGAACCTGCTTGGCTCCGGGCAGCTCAGCTTCGTCGCGAACTTCATCTACAACAAGCTGTTCACGACGCTGAACTACCCGTTCGCCGCGGTGCTGAGCCTCATCCTCGTCGGCATCGCGTCCCTCGTCGTGATGGCGATATTCAAGTTGTACGGCACCGGGACGCTCGGCTCGGAGGTTGATAACGCATGAGCGCCGTCCGCTCGCACCTCCGGGGACTCCGGACCGACCACCCCTTCCTGCTCGCGTTCGCGCTCCTCGAGATAGTGTTTCTCATCCTCCCCTCGGCCATCGTGCTGGTCGTCTCCATCGGGCCGAGCGAAATCGTCACGTTCCCGCCGTCCGGGTTCACGCTGAAGTGGTACGGGTCGCTGCTGGGCGACGCGGGGTACGCGGAGCCGTTCATACACAGCCTCTACGCGGCGACACTGTGTACCGCGCTCTCGATACCCATCGGCGTCGCCACCGCCATCGGCCTGAACCGGTACGACATCCGGTTCAAAGACGGGTTCCAGACGTACTTCCTGCTCCCGTTTACCGTGCCGCTGGTCGTCTCGGGGGTCATCCTCCTCATCCTGTTTGGCCGCATCGGGTGGATAGGCGACATGTGGGCCGTCGGGCTGGCGCTGACTATCATCAACCTCCCCTTTATGATATGGAGCGTCGCGTCGAGCGTCAACGCGTTCGACCCGACACTGGAGAACGCCGCCAAGAGCCTCGGCGCCGAGGAGATACAGACGTTCGCTCACGTCACGTTCCCCTCGCTGATGCCCGGGGTCATCTCGGGCGCGTTGTTGATGTTCATGCTCGGCCTCAACGAGTTCCTCGTGAGCCTCATCATCACGACCCGGACGACGGAGACGCTCCCCGTCGCCATCTACAGCGCTATCCGCGGGAACATCAGCCCGCAGATAGCGGCAATCGCGAGCGTGTACGTCCTCATCGCCGTCGTCGCCATCGTCGTCGCCGACCGGTTCGTCGGTTTGGACCGGTTCCTACACTCGTGAGGTGATGGCTCCCGCCTCGCACCCTATTGCCTGTGGGCTCACCTCGCCGTGTGTCGAAGGTCGGAAATGACAACTGCCTTATTATTCGGGCTGGTTGGAGCCGCCTGGCTCGATGACATCATGCGAGCTGCTGGCGAATGCGGGCCGCGGGCGAGCGGGCCAGGCCGAGCTAGTGGTCCGTCGTATCAAAAGCACTGCTTTCAGACGGCTCTCAGCGTTGTTTTGCTAATCGGTCGGCGACCGGTCGGCAGCGGGTTACGTCCGGAAAAGAACGAGTTGGTTCCCAGAGCCCCCGCTTCGAGAGAAGTTTCTTGTTACTTGTTTGAGAAATGTCGGCCGACATGGCCACGATCGTAATTGGGTCCGTCCCGACAACGGAACTCGCCCTGGCTCACACGTTCGAAGCAATGCCCGGTGTCACCTTCGAGAGCGAGCGAATCATCGAGAGTGGCGACGACGCCGTCATGCCCCTGCTGTGGGCCCGCAACGCGGACCGCGAGCCACTGGAAGACGCCATCGACGATGACCCAACGGTGAACAACGTCACCTTGCTGGCCGATTTCGGCGACGAGTTGCTGTACCGGATGGACTGGGTCGACCGGGTCCAGTTGCTGTTGCATATGCTGACAAACTCCGAGGCGACGATACTGGACGCCCACGGCCGGCCCGACGGGTGGCGCCTCCGGGTGATGTTTCCCGACCGGTCGCATCTCTCGGAGACCCACGAATTCTGCTCGGACCACGGTATGGAGTTCACCATCGAGTCCATCCGGGAGATGGACGGCCACCCCTCGGGACGTTTCGGCCTCACCGAGAGCCAGCACCGTGCGCTCATCAGGGCCGTCGAGGCGGGGTACTACGACGTGCCACAGGAACACACCCTCGAGGAGCTGGCCGAGGAGTTCGAGATATCGCACCAAGCGCTCTCCGAGCGACTCCGTCGGGGGACCGAGTCTCTCGTGGAAGACACGCTGCTGGTCGGGACGCCCTCGGACCGCTAGCGGAATCGCCTGAGCAGCCGCACCAGGACACTCGCGACGACGCCCGCACCGCGTACCCGCGTCGAGAGCGCCGCCGCCCCGAGCAGGAGAGCGCCCGCCCAGCGGTCGCCGCGGCGAATCGCCATGGCGGCGTCGACGAGCGTCGAGACGATAGCGAGATTGTCGAGCGGTGAACCGCGAGTCTGTGTTTTCATTGCGGCCCGAGATACGCCGACTACGGAAGTGAGGTGCCCCCCTGTAACTGCGGGGTGTTTTTATCGGGGCGAGCCAGCGGTGCCTCGGCCGCTCCGGTCAGGCCTGGGCCGTGTAGCCGGCCTCGTCGACGGCGGCCACGAGTGCGTCCTCGTCGGCGTCACCCTCGACCGTCGCGGATGCTCCGTCGAGGTCGACAGCGACGTCGGTGACGCCCTCGACCTCGGCGAGCGCGTCCGCGACGCTCTGTTGACAGTGCTCACAGCTCATCCCTTCGACAGTGAGTGTCGTCGTCATACAGGTATCGATAGGGACCGCGGATTTAAGCCGATTTTCCCTTTCGCTTCGGCGGTCTCACCCCGCGATAGCTTTCGATTGTGTAGTCGCTCGCCCCGGAAGCTTTTGTCACTGGGGCAGGTGGGTCACACATGCGCGACCTCGACGACACCGACATGGAGATTCTTCGATTGCTGCTCGCCGACGCCCGGCGGCCCTACAGCGAGATAGCGGAGGCGGTCGGGCTGTCGGCGCCGGCCGTCTCAGACCGGGTGGCTCGACTGGAGGAGGCCGGCGTCATCAACCGCTTTACCGTCGATATCGACCGGTCACAGCTCCGGTCGGGTATTCCGGTGTTACTCACCCTCGAACCCGCCGCGAGCGACCCGGACGCGCTGCGGAAGACGCTGCTTGAGACCGACGCCGTCGAACACCTCTTTACCACCGCCGAGGCCGACCTCGTGGTGTTCGCCCGCGTCCCCGACAACGACGTCGCCGACTGGCTCGGGGATACGGTCGACACCGACGCAGTCGGCGACTTCGAGGTGGAGCTGCTGGCCGGCGCCGCGTGGTCGCCCGACCTCGGGGGTACCGAGTTCGCCCTCTCCTGTGCCCAGTGTGGCAACACCGTCGACAGCGAGGGAACCGCCGCGAGAATCGACGGCTCGCTGTACCAGTTTTGCTGTCCCTCGTGTGAGGCCCGCTTCAGCGAGAAGTACGAGAAGCTACAGGACGGCGCCGACTGAGTCCGCGATACCGTCGCCTCGCCTGTCGTCCGTCGGGCTCGCGTTCGAGCGCGTGCGCGACGGGACGTGGGCCCGGTAACACCGGTGTCAGCGCCTATTCAAGTGCCAGCAGCGCGTAGCAAAGGTATGACAGTATCGACACCAGGTATTCACCACGTGACCTGTATCGCGGGCGACCCACAGCAAAACATCGACTTCTGGGTCGAGACGCTCGGGCTTCGGCTCGTCAAGCGGTCGGTCAACCAGGACGACCCCGGCACCTACCACTTCTTCTTCGCCGACGCGGAGGGGACCCCGGGGACGAGCATGACCTTCTTCCCGTGGGAGGGGATGCGACAGGGGAAGGTCGGCTCGGGACAGGTCGCACGCACCGCGTTCCGGGTGCCCGAGGGCAGCCTCGACTACTGGGAGGACCGGTTCGACGACTACGGCGTCGACTACGACGACCGCGTCGAGCGCTTCGGCGAGACCGTCCTCCCCTTCTCGGACCCCGACGGGCTGCCGGTCGAACTGGTCGCGGTCGAACTCCCCGAGGACGAGCCGACGGTGCCGTGGACGGAGTTCGTTCCCGAGGAACACGCGATTCGGGGCTTTCATTCGGTGACACTGTGGCTGGGCGACCCCCAGCCCACCGAGGAGCTCCTAGTGGAGATGGGACTGGAGGAGGTCGGCACCGAGGCGGCCGAAGGCGACACACCGGGTGACGAACGGACCCGTTTTGCCGCGGGCGGGCCCGTCGGGAAGTACGTCGACGTGTTGCCGACGATTCAGGGCGGCCGACAGGGCCACGGCGTCGTCCACCACGTCGCCTTCCAGACGCCGACCGACGAGGACCAGCAGGCGATGCGGGAGGTCATCCAGTCGGACGGGCTGCGCCCGACCCAGCAGATAGACCGCCACTGGTTCCGCTCGGTATACGTCCGGGAACACGGTGGCGTCCTCTTCGAACTCGCCACGAGCGGGCCGGGCTACACCAGCGACGAACCGCTTGACGAACTGGGCGAACGGCTCGTCCTCCCCGGCGAGTTCGAGGCCCGCCGCGAGGAGATCGAACCCCAGCTGACTGAGATTACGGTCCCCCGAGCCGAGTCGGCCTCGGCCGACGACTAGGCGCTCGTTGTAGCGTCGGAAAACGCCGCACCCCCCGTCGATGGGCGTTGTGGTATCGGCCCGCGAGGGCGGTCAACAGTAGCGACACTGCGTCACCGCCGACCGTGAGTCACCTGTTCGGGCGGTAGCCCCGACTCAGCAGGACACAGAGGACGTTCAGCCCGACGAGAGCCAGGAACCGGGTCGGTGCCGACGCCGCGAGGTCCGTCGCCAGGCCGGCGACGATGGCAAACGGCAGGAGAATCGTCGCCCAGAACGCCGCGGCGCGGAGTATCGTGACCGCGTAGCTGGTGCAGGCGAGTACGCCGGTGAGACAGCGCCGGAGCGTCGCCGCCCCCGGCGTTCCCGGGCTCATACAGGGACCCCCGGGGCCCCGACCCAAGAGTAAGTGCTGTGTAACGGTCGGTCAGCTACCGGACGGTGGCCTCACCGACGGTCTCGGCGAAGGCGACGGTCTCTTTGACGTCAGTTATCTCCACCTCGACTCGGTCGCCCGGTTTGGTGCCCGGGACGATGACGATGAAGCCGCGTTCGACCTTGGCGATGCCGTCGCCCTGGTCGCCAAGAGTATCGATGGAGACCGTTCGGACTTCCCCCTCCTCAACCGGCGGCCCCTGGGAGTGGGACGGGTCGGGTTCCGGACGGGACACCGACGAGGGCTCGGCCTGTTCCGGCGTCGGGTCGGACGTGTCGGTCGCCTCGGCCTCGTCGGCGGCAAGCAACGCGATGCGGTAGGTTTCGTCCGTGTCGATGGACCCGTTCTCGACGAGTTCCGGCGGGATAGCGACGGTGTACCGGTCGCCCTCGTCATCTACCGAAGTCTCGAACAGCAGTCGCAACGAATCTGATATCTGTGTCATTGTCCTGTCTACGTACGCCAGGGCTAAATCCTACCGGAATCGTGCTGTATAATTCGCTTCGCCGTCAGGTCCGGTCCATCGGCGGGGGACACCGCTCTGTCGGCCGGCAAGACGAGTCAGTCGGGAGATAGTAACCCGGGGGGATTTTGCCGGAGGGCGGACATTGGCTGCTATGGACGGCTCCGTACCGCTCAGACTCTGGTACGTGAGCATACAGGTCGTCTCAGCTACCATCCTCGCCATCACGGGCTATCTCGTCTACACGCGGCCCGACGCACACCACAGGCGGGAGTTCGTCGCCTACGTCGCCGCCCAGACCGCCTGGCTGCTGGTCGCCACCGCGCAGTTCCTGGCCGGGTCGCCCGAACTCAAGTACGGCCTCAGCCTGCTGACCGACCTGCTGGCGGTCGTGGCCATCGCGAGCCTGGGGTACTTCGCGACGACCTACACGAACCACTCGATGTCGCCTCGACGGCCCCAGAACGCCCTCTTTCTGGGCTGGTTGGTCGTCGCCGTGGGGGGCATACTCACCCAGCCGGTGTTCGGGCTGCAGTACGCTTCGGTTGCCTACCGGCAGGAGCCGACGGCCTACCTGGCCGTCACGCCCGGACCGACGTACCTGCTGAACGGGGCGGTGGCCGTCGTGGTCGTGCTGGTCAGTCTCGTCTATCTGGCCCGGCTGTTCGTCAGCTCGACCCACAGACCGACCAGCTCGGTGCTGTTGCTGGGCGCCGCAGCGGTCGCCTCCCTGCTGCCCTACGCGGTGTCGACGCTGAACGCGGTGCCGCTGTTGCCCGGCTACGACTCGACCGTCTTCGGTATCGTCCCGCTGACCGTCATCCTGGCGTACACCGTCTTCTTCAGGGGCGAACTCGACCTGGCACCGATGGCACGGGCCGATATCGTCGACGAGATAGACGACGTCCTGTTCGGCCTGGACGACGCGGGGCGGGTCGTCGATTACAACGCCGCTGCCGAGCCGCTACTCTCCGAGGACGTTGGCACGCCCGTCGGGACGGCGCTATCAACGCTTTTGCCCGGCCTGGCCGCGGAGATATCCCTCCCGGAAGCAGGCGGTGGCGACGTCGCGGCCACCTACTCGACGGTCGTCGGCGGGAGCCGGACCCACTACGCCGTGTCGGTTTCGCCGATAGTCGAGCGGGGGACCGTCGCCGGCTACACGGTGGTCCTCCGGGACGTGACCGCGGTCGAGCGGTTCAGCCGGGAGCTGGCGCGCCAGAACGACCAGCTGGAGCGGTTCGCCAGCACGGTCGCCCACGACCTCCGGAACCCGCTGCAGGTCGCTGACGGCGCCGCGGCACTGGTGACCGGCCAGCTCCGGACCGCCGAGACGGCGGAGGCGGCCGCGGCAGCCGACCACATGGACCGGGTGACCGACGCGCTCGGCCGGATGGACGACAAGCTCGACGAGCTACAGACCCTCGCGGCACACGCCAAATCCGTGACCGAGGCCGAGACCCTCGAGTTCGGGAGGGTGGTCCGGACCGCCTGGAGCGACATCGACACCGCGGAGATGGTCCTCGACATCGCAGAGGACGGGCGTATCGAGGCCGAGCCGAGCCGGCTGGCCAGCGTCCTCGAACAGCTCGCCCGCCACAGCCGGGACCGAGACGCGGCCCGCGTCGAGGTCGGGCTCACCGAGTCCGGATTCACCTACCGGGACGACGGGCGACAGGTCCCCGGACAGGACCCGGACGACGCCTTCCACTCCGGCACGACGACCGTCTCGGCGACGGGGCTGGGGCTGGAAATCGTGCGGACGCAGGTCGAGTCCCAGGGGTGGACCATCGAGATAGAGGCGGCGGACAGCGGCACCGCCTTCGTCGTCACCGGTGCGGAGACGACGGTTGGGGTGGCGGGATGAGCTGGGCCCTCGGGCCGGGACCGGAGCTACACTCAATCAGGGCAGTGTACGTGTCCATCCTCCTGGTCGCCGCCGTCGGTATCGGGCTGATAAACGCCTGGATCAAGCGGAGGCAGTCGACGGCACGCATCCGTTCGGTGATGCCGCTCAACACCGCCTCGATGGTGTGGGCCGGCGTCGCCGCCGTCGAACTCCTCGTCGTCGACCCCGCCCTGGGCCGCTGGCTCGTCTATCTCCGCACCGCGATGTCGTACGTCACGGTGGTCGCGTTCGTCTACTTCGCGACGGTGTACAGCGGCCGCTCGACGTCGCTCCGTCGGCCGTTCAACGCCGTCTTCCTCGGCGGGATGGCCGCCGGGTTCCTCGGGCTGGTGACACAGCCGTGGCTCGGCCTCCACTTCGACCCGCTGGCCCTTGCCACCGACCCCTTCCC
>JBEQBH010000018.1:0-10305 GCA_041639955.1 Halobacteriales archaeon
GCGCGCTGGCCTGCGTGCTCGACCCCCACCACGCCGCCGCCCTCGGGGCCTACGCCAACGGCGCCGCCGGGGACAGTGTGGTCGACGCGTACGGCTCCGGGCTGGTCGCGACGGACCTGCTCGATGCCGTTCCGGGCGTGCTGTGGGGCTGACGAGAATTACGCGGAGGCGCCCACGAGGTCGCCCGCCTTCGAGCGGGACTGCTCGACGATAGCGGGCCGGGCCTCGAACTCGATGACGACCTCGTCGCCGTAGTCGACGGTCTCGACGTGGGCGTGGTCGTGAATCCAGGAGACGACGCTCATCGTCTCGTCGGTCATCGGGAGGACGAGCCGCTCGCGCTCGTAGTCCGGGAGGTCGGCGTCGATTCGCTCGGCCAGGGTGTCGATGTTCAACCCCTCGGCGGCGCTCACGGCGACGGGGTTGGGCGCAAGCGCCGAAAGGGCCTCGCGCTTGCGCTGAATCTCCGCGTCGTCGACCTTGTCGGTCTTGTTCAACACGGTCACGATGGGGGCCTCGTTGCGCTCGTAGAGGGTGTCGTGACTCGTCACCAGCTTCTCGCGTATCTCCTCGACCGATTCGGAGATGTCGACGACAAGCAAGACGAGGTCGGCACGATACACCGAGTCGAGCGTGGACTTGAACGACTCGACGAGCCAGTGGGGCAGGTCCTGGATGAACCCTACGGTGTCGGTGACCAGCACCTCGCGCTTGCCGACCGAGGCGCGGCGGGTGGTCGTTCCGAGCGTCGTGAACAGGCGGTCCTCGCTCTCGGCCGTGGTCTCGAGGTCCGGGTGGAGGTCCTCGTTTTGGCCCACCTCCAGGTCCTCGGCGAGCCGTCGCAACAAGGTCGATTTTCCGGCGTTGGTGTAGCCCGCGAGCGCTACGAGGTCGAAACCGGACTCGCGGCGCTGCTTGCGCCGGTGTTGCTCGGTCTCCTCGATTGACTCCAGCTCGTCGCGGATGTTGGCGATCTGCTTTTTGATGTCCTCTTCGCGGGACTCGTCGTACTCACCGAGCCCCATGAAGCCGGGGCGCTCGTCGCGTTTCGCGAGGCTGGCTTTGGCCTCGGCGCGGGGCAGCTCGTAGCGCAGCTGCGCGAGTTCGACCTGGAGCTGGGCCTTTCGGGTCTGTGCGCGCTGGCCGAAGATTTCGAGGATGAGGCGGAACCGGTCCAGCACGCTAACGCCCTTCGGGAGCTCGTTCCCGATGTTGTACGTCTGGTAGGGGCCCAGTTGGTTGTCGAAGATGACCGTCGTCGCCCCCTCGCGAGCGACAGTGTTGGCCAGCCGCGTCACCTTCCCCTCACCCAGATGGTAGGCGGGGTCCTCCGTGCGGGTCTGGGTTATCTCGCCGACCACGTCGTAGCCGGCCGCCCGCGCGAGGTCGCGGATCTCCTCCGTGTCGGCGTCGCCGCTGTCGACGCGTTTGGCCAGGACTGCTTTGTCTGTGGTGTGTGTCGCCGTCACTCGACCGAACGTAGGCCGTCCGATTATTTAAATCCGAGGCGAAAACCCCACTGCTTTGGCGTGGGATGAAACCGACGATAGGGTACCAACCCACGTTACCGTACTACGCCGACTCCCCCACGGTTTCAGCCGCGGGTAGCTCAATTAATCTACGGGATCGGGCCGAAACCCCCCGGACTGGACCGGCCCACAAAGGATATACACCGCCACGAGTAGGTACCCAGTATGGCAGGGCTAGCGCTGCAACTGGATTTCAATCTGCAACAGATAGGGCTCGAACTCGGCACCGGCGCCGTCATCGGCGGCATAATCGGCTTCGCCGCAAAAAAGATCGCGAAACTCATCGCCGTCATCGTCGGCCTGGAGCTTGCGCTTTTCAAGTTCCTGGAGACGCGGGGCATCCTCGAAGTGAACTGGGACGCCATCAGCGGCGCCGCGCAAAACACAACCAGCAGCGCTGGGATGGCCGCCAACCAGCCACCGGGGTGGATTATGTCGCTGCTCTCGGCGCTGCCTGTCAGCGCCGGCTTCAGTGGCGGCTTCCTGGTCGGCTTCAAGCAGGGGTAACTAGCGGGTACCGATTTCGTCCTCGTCCTTGATGATGCGCGTCTCCGCTTCGCCGCTCGTGTGCTCGTTGACAACGTCGTAGAAGTCGTTTTGCATCCCCGCGGGGAACGTGAGCACGCCGACCCAGGAGCCGTCGGCCTGCCACTCCTCGCGTTCGAGTTCGCCGAAGGTCCGAATCTTCGCCTGTGCGCTGCCGGCGTAGTCGGCCGGAACCTGGACGGCGACGGTTATCTCGTCGAAGCGAATCGGAATCACGGGCCGTAGCGCATCCAGGGCGTCGTCTACCTGCGTCTCGACGGGCTCCATCGGGTCGATTCGGAAGTCCGTCTCCTCTAAGGCCGACTCGATTCGCTCGGGCGGGTGGGGCGCGTCGTCCATCTGGGGGTTGACCGCGTTGCGCGTGATACGCTGGACGAGCTGTTTGTGCTTCTGTTCCTGCATTTCGCGGCGCTGGTCGGCCGTAATCTGTATCTCGCCGCGTTTGATGACTTCCGGGATAATCTCCATCGGCTCGGTGGTCTCGAACACCTCTTCGAGCATGTTCTCGGGCGGTCGGTCGCCGCGGTCGGCGTCCTCGAAGACGTCCTCGGCAGCGATGACGTCCTCCAGGTCGCCCTCGAACTCCCCGCGTTTGATTGTCAGTGCCGCGTCGGGGTCGACCAGTACCTCGAACCGCTGACCGTGGGATTCGAGGCGCGCCGTAACAGCCTCGTCGAGCGATATCATATCAGGCGGTAGCGGTGGGGCAGGTAAAGTCCTTACTGCGGAGTCGGGAAAGACTGATTACACAGCCGTCGGATAATGAACCTACGAACGTGGCCGAGAGAAAACTATGACAGACGGGACCGATGACGGACGACTCTTCGAGTGGTATCGGACGTACATTGGCGAGCCGGACCGGGAGGTCGACGTCTATCTCGGGTTCGCGCTGTTTTTCGCCGGTATCGGGTTCGGTATCGCCGCGTTCGTCATCGGAGCCATCGGCCAGTTGACGGGGGCCGGCGGCCAGTCGGCCGACTTCGTCTACCGCGAGGCGGCCATCGCAGTGGGGATGCTCGCGCTGCCGGCGACGCTGTCGAGTGTCGTCGTCCTCCTGCCGGTCAGCAGGCGCGCGGTGTACGGTGCGGCCGCCGGCTCGGCGGTGTCGCTCGTCGGGCTGGGGCTTTTCGTCTGGGCGTACCCCTACAGCTGGGCGGTCGGGCCCGGACCGACCTACAGCGTGCAGGTCCTGTTCATCTACGGCGTCGGCCTGGCCGCCCTGCTGGCGGCGACCGGCGGGGCGCTGGTCGCCTACCACATCGACCGGGCGGAACCCCGTCCCGGCGACTTCAGCGCCGAGGACGACGGCGCCGGCGACGAGATTACCGACGAACAGATCGAGGAGGACATCGAATCGGCGATGGAGGGCGTCGACCTCACCTGGGGCGGCGTCGAGCGAGACGAGGGGAGTGACCTGAAGATAACCCCAAGCGAAGGGGAGCTCGACATGGACGTACAGGGCATGGACGTCGAGGCGGAACGCGTTACCCGGAGTGGCGTCGACGAACAGGTCCAGGGGCTCGCCATGGTCAAGGGCGGCCAGAAGACGACCGACCGCTCGGAGTCGACAGTCGACGACCAGACGAACAAGCTGGCCGAACTCCGCGAGCGCAAGCGAAAGGAGGAAGCGAACCAAGAGGAGGAGACGGTGCTCAGCGGTCTGCTCGACCGCGTCGCGGCCCTGATCGGTCGGAGCTGAGAACGCACGGTAGCGGCTCGTTACGGCCGACCTGTACCGCTCGCTGCCTGATTTGTAAGGGTTCTCTTCACCCGATAAAAGTCAGCTAAAAACAATAACGAATCAGGCAGATACGTACATTTATGTGTTCTATCCGGGATACATTAGTGAGCGACTCATGGCAAAAGGACTCGACGTTGGGACGATGAACCTTATTTCGGCACAGCAGGACGGAACAGACACCGTGTTCGTCCAGCAGCGAAACTCCTTCGTGGAGATAGAGTACAGCGACATGGCCGAGCGGATGCTCTCCCGGTCGGACGTACTCCACATCCGGAAGGACGACGACGTGTACGTACTGGGCGACGACGCCCTGAACTTCGCGAACATCTTCAACCAGGAGACGCGGCGGCCGATGTCACAGGGGATTCTCTCCTCGGACGAGCAGTCCGCGATTCCGATGATGAAGCTCATCATCGAGCAGGTCGTCGGCTCCCCGGACCACCCGAACGAGAAGCTGTACTTCTCCTCGCCGGCCGACCCCATCGACTCGGACCTCTCCACGCTGTATCACCAGAAGACTATCCAGTCGTTCCTCAACGACATGGGCTACGACGCCGAGCCCATCAACGAGGGGATGGCCGTCATCTACTCCGACCTCGCGGACCGGGACTTCACGGGGCTTGGCATCAGCTTCGGTGCCGGGATGACCAACGTCTGTCTGTCCTACTACGCGGTGCCGGTGATGAAGTTCTCCGTCGCCCGTGGCGGGGACTGGGTCGACGAGCAGGCTTCCCAGGCGACGGGCAAGCCGGTCGACAAGATCACCTCCATCAAGGAAGACGACTTCGAACTCGACTTCGAGACCGACGTCGGCGGCGTCGAGGGCGCCCTCTCCATCTATTACGAGAACCTGCTCGACTACGTCATCGACAAGATTCAGGCGGAGGTCGACGAGGAGGACATCGAGGAGGGGCTCGACGTCCCGGTGGTCGTCACCGGCGGGACCTCCTCGCCGAAGGGGTTCAAGAAGCTGTTCGAGCAACACCTCGAAGACGCGTCGATTCCGTTCTCCATCAGCGACGTGCAACACGCCGACGAACCGATGTACAGCGTCGCGCGCGGTGCGCTCGTGGCCGCCCGCTCCGAGGAGGAAGAGACGGGCCACGGCGGCGGCGAGGAAGAAGAAGTCGAAGCCGGCGACTAGTCGCGTCGCTTCCGGCGCCGCTCTTTCGGGCTAATCGGCAGATTCACCGTCGTCGCGAGCGTCGGCCGCATCCTCGTTCTCGGTGGCCTCGTCGAAGACGGGCACCACCGAATCCCCATCGTCGACCGTCGCCGTATCGACCCCGTTGACGAGTTCCTCCTCGGACGGTAACTCCCCGGCTGGGACCTCCGCGGGCAGGTCGTCCCGGGTCACGACCGCGACCGTCTGGCCCTGTGCGCGGAACCGGTCGATGGCGTCGTCCCACGACTCCGGCGGCCCGTGTTCGGCCGTGTGGTCGACCGACACCCCGACGTAGGCACACTCCTGGCAGCCAATCGCCTCCCGCTCGCCGAGCCGATAGCGCGTGAGCGTTCCCCCACACCGTGGACACTCCATGCGTCGACCTTTGCCACTGTGGGGCTTAGTTCTATGGCCGACACAGAAAAAACGAAACGGGCTACTCCTCGTCGCTGTCGGCAGCGTCCTCGTCGTCCTCGGCGTCGGGGTCCGCCAGCAGGTCGGCGGCCTCCAGGTGGTTCCGTTTCTCGTCGTCGGAGAGTTCGCCGAACGTCTCCGTCTCGACGTCGATGGTCGCGATGCCGATGCCCTCGGGGGCGAGGCCGCCCTCAGTGACCGACGCGAGCGCTTCGAGCGCGAGGTCGACGCCGGCCTCCAGGGTCATGGACTCGTCGTAGTTCGCTTCGAGGTAGTCCCGGATATCGCCGCGGTCCGCACCGACGGCCAGGGCCTTCCACTCGTAGGGGGTGCCCGACGGGTCCGTCTCGTAGAGACGGGGCTCGCCGTTGGCGATGCCGGCGATGATGAGCGCGACGCCGAAGGGGCGTGCCCCGCCGACCTGCGTGTACTGCTGGATGTAGTCGGTTATCTCCTTCGTGAGTGTCTCGACGCCGACCGGCTCCCCGTAGCGCAGGTGGTTGACCTGGGCCTGGCGCCGGGCGAAGTCGATGAGCTGGCGGGCGTCGGCGACGTGGCCGGCGCTCGCGATACCGATGTGGTCGTCGGCCTTGTGTATCTTCTCGACGGACGACCGCTCCATCAGCGGCGAGCGGATGCGCTTGTCGACGGCCAGAACGACACCGTCGCTGGTCCTGATACCGATACTCGCCGTGCCGCGCTTGACCGCCTCGCGGGCGTATTCGACCTGGTAGAGGCGCCCGTCAGGAGAGAAGATAGTGATTCCGCGGTCGTACGCCTGCTGTTGGTTTTGTCCCTGCATAGTGTTAGATGTCGAGGTCTGTCGCGCCGACGAACCCATCGTCGGTCCGTACGTCCACTCGCCCGTCGCGAGCGACCGCACGCCGGTCCCGGTTCTCGAACACGACCTGTCTCTGTTCCGGGCCTTTTGCCGGGCCGCGTATATATTTTTCCTCACACGCACGAACGGTGCCGCTAGTGCCGGCGACCCGGAGGCCGACGGCGGCGCCGTCGACGGTGTCGAGACAGGCGAGCGCCGCTCGCGCGGTCGCTGTCTGTTCGCGGCGCACGCGGACGATAGCGTGGCCGACGCCATCCTCGTGGCTAAAGCGCAGGACGGTCATGTCAGCCTCGGCGCTGCCGGAGTCACCGAGCAGGTTCTGCGTGGCATACCACACCTCGCGCTGGAACGCCCGCCGGTCGAGGTCGGCGTCGGGCCACGTCTCGATGGCTACGGCGAGATACCGCCAGCGCGGTTGCAGGTGTTTCGGCAGGTGTTTCACGGGACACGACCCCCGCTGTCAGGGTGCATACGACCGCCCTAGCGGGCCGGAGTGAAAACGGATGTCATCGACGCCGTCACCGGAGCGTCGAGCCGTGGCGGGTCGCGCTGTCGGACTCGTCGATGTGGGACGGTTCCGTCCGCTCTATCGGGCTCCGGACTAGGAGGTAGAGAACCGACAGCCCCATCCCGACGCTCTCGGCGACGATGACGGGGTCGACCGCTCGCAGCGACGGGTAGCTGAGCGCGATGACGGCGAAAAACGTGGCGACAGCCATGAGACGAGCGAGGACGAACGCGCCGGCCAGCGCGCCGGCGACCAGCGCCAACACCACGCCCACAGCAAGTGTCACCGCCACACGGTCGGCCACCAGCACAGAACTCACTACCGACGTGCCCACCGCAGCCAGCGCTCCCCCCAGGAGATACTTCGTCCCCACCACACCCGCGAGGGAGGCGACGACGAGACCGCCGAACTTCGGGCTCGTGTCAGCCATATATTACTCTTGTGGCCCTCTTGGTAAATAAAGGCACCACATGACCCGGAACTGTCACGAACCGTCGAGCCGAACACCGGGCTCGACGAAGGAGTCCGCTCGGCGGTCGCGGTTCCGCGCGGCCAGACGCCCCCACTCGGCCAGCCCGTTCCGAATCGCGTCGGCGTCGAACCCGATAGTCTCGCCCAGCGCGGACAGTTCCCGGGGCGCCCGCAGTTCCAGGTGACTCCGGGGGTCGGCGCTGACGACGTAGGGCGCGTCGGCGTCGTCGACCAGTTCCCGGAGCTTCCGGAGGTCACGCAGGCGTCGGACGCGGGTGCCGCCCTCACCGTGGATGACCGGGTGAAGGGAGAACTCGACGCGGACGCCGTTGTCGGCGGCCGCCTTCGCCAGTACGTGGTTGAAATCGCCGTCGCCGGCCATGGGATGTGCGAGCACGTCGACGGCGTCGTTCTCGACGGCGAACCGGTTCATCGCGCTGTCCCCGCCGTGGACGACGACCACCGTCCGCTTCGAGCGGTAGTTGCCCACGAGGCCGCTGGCCTGTGAGGGGTCGTCGGCCCGGACCTCGATACCGTCGACCACGTCGACGTCGAGGCGGTCCCGGAGACCCGTGAGGTCGTCGGGAGTGCCCTGGTCGCCGTGGTTGCGGACGACGATGCCGTCGAACCCGTAGTCCGTGGCGGTTCGAGCCTGTCTGGCGACGGTACTCGGGCCGTCGGGCCGGGCGTGGACGGCCTCGTACATCACAGCTCGGACAGTAAGTTCCGGGCGTTCTCGATGGCGTTCTCGCGTTTGGCGGGATAGGCCTCAACCTTCGCGCGGAGCGTGATGCCATCACCGCGTTCGACGTCGCCGCCGAAGGCGGCCTGCTTATCGAGTGTGAGGAAAAACGAGCAGTTGTCGTCGACGCGGTCGTCCAGTTCCGCACGCACGTCGTCGATATCCGAAAGCGTCGCCACCTGCGAGAGGACGTGGCGAATCTCGTCGGCGTTCTCGACGCGCGCCGAGAGGACGACAATGCGGTCGCCGTAGTGGCCCTCGCTCTCGGCCCGCTGGATGGGGTACTCCTCGGGGAGATAGGTCCGGAGTGCGCTCTCGACGCGTTTCTCGTCCTCGGTGGCGTAACAGAACACCCGGAGGTCGACGTAGTGGAACGGAACCGACGGCACGTCTTACTCGCTGGCTTCGAGGTTGTCTTCGGGGACGCCCTGCTCCTGGCCGTCCTCGAAGGAGACCGTGTAGTTCGCGTCGCCGAACATCGTCTCGACGACCTGCGTGACGGTGCCCGTCTCGCCGTCGTAGTCGCTGTGCTCGTCGTGGAGAATAACCTCGTCGTCTTCTTCGAATGCCATACCCGCCGGTACTCGATGCCCGCTCAAAAAGGGACTGATTCAGCGGGAACAGCGTCCCGTACCTACCGACACCGTGGTCGACAGCCCGACGCCGCCGCTTGTGGGCCCGTAAGCGAGTGTGTCGAAGGGTTATAGTGGTGCTCTTGCGTACCCAGTCGCATGACCGGTCCGCCTCGTCCCCTTCGGCCCGCGTGTGATAGCTACGTCACAGCCCCCGAAGAGAGATGACTACCGTCGACGACCTGTGGTATCTCTCCGACGTGGCCAGTCAGCAGGCCGAACAGACCTACCACGAACTCACAGACGAGTACGACGAGTTCGTGGAATTTACCCGCCACCGGCGGGTCAACCGTCCCCGGTTTCGCGCTGTCGCCGAAGACGCACGTGACCACGGCGCGCCCTTCGGTGCCCACACGCTCCCCTACCGGTCGACGGGCGAACTACTGCTGGTGCGCCACGACGGTGTCGGTCGATGGGTACTGCCCGGGGGTGAACTCGACCCAGGGGAGTCGTTCAGGGACGCGGCCATTCGAGAGCTGCGCGAGGAGAGCGGCATCGAGGCCCGAATCGAAGGGCTGGGGATGCTCGGTCGGGTGGAGTTCTACTGCGAGGACAACAACACCTGGGGGGTGTTGCCAGTCTTCGAGGCCCCCGCCGAGACGACCGACATCGACGTGCAGGACCCGGACGGCGAGATAAGCGAGGCCCGCTGGTTCGAGGAGCTACCGGCGGACACCCGGGACCGCGAGGAGATACTGTGCTGGCGCGACCGTCGGTTCGACACCGAGTAGAACGAGACAGGCGACAGCGTCACTCCGCTGAGCCGATGCGGTCGCCGGCTTTGGCCTTTGCCTTCTCGGTCGCCCGCTCGACCACCGGTTCGGCGTCCGTCCACTTCTCCCCGATTATCGCGCCGACGAGCGCGCCGATACCGGCGGCCGTACTCGCGGCCTTCGGGCTGAGCAGCCCGCCGATTGCCCCGCCGACGGCCCCGCCGGTCGCTGCGTACTTGGCGCGGTTGAGCGCGCGGTTGATTCGTTTTCGCATATCACTGCTTCGACACGCGGGGGTAAAAAGAACGTGGCAGCTGCCGGGCGCGCTACTCGGGACCGAACGACCGGCCCTCGCGGGCGTCCGCGCCCATCCGGCGAACCGTCGCCCGGGCGTTGCTGGCGTCGTAGCCAAACAGCACCGAGTGGCCGTACTCGGCGGCCACCTCGGCGGCGTCCGCGAGGTCGTCGATGTCGACGTCGACGGCGTACAGTTCGATGCTGAACGGCGTCGAGAGCCTATCGACAAAGCCCTTCGCGAGAATCTCCAGCCAGTAGGTCGTCGAGTAGGCCATATCGTAGATGGGAACGACGAACTCGTCGACGTACGACTCGATGTCGTCGACGGCGACGCCGGTGCGGGCCGCCAGATGGCCCGGGTAGGGGTCGGGGTACAGCGTCAGATAGAGGTCGCCGGGGACGCGTTCGCGAGCCGCCGCGACGAAGTCGGTGATGACACTCGCCCGCCACCGTCCCCAGTCGTCGAACTCGCTGTCGGCGAACCGCCGCTCACAGCGGTCGCAGTGGCAGTACTCCTCACGGGGAAAGCCGACGTCGTCCAGGCGCACGTCGCCGTTTACCTCGGCGGCCTCCTCGATGATGTCGAGCAGCCCCTCGCGGTAGCGGTCGTGGGTCGGACAGACGTAGGTCCAGTCGAAGTAGGGTTCGTTCCGGGTCGCAGCGGTACCCTCGTCGTCGAAACAGAGCAGGTCCTCCTCTCCCTCGA
>JBEQBH010000019.1:0-10274 GCA_041639955.1 Halobacteriales archaeon
GTCGGGCCGAGCGTCAACTCGACTTTCCCGTCGGAGAGCACGCGCCCTCCCTCGACGGGGACGCCCCACGAGTCGAAGCGGACGTACCCACGGATGTCGTCGGCGTGGGTGTACAGGTCGACGTAGTCGAGAGCGTGTTCCTGTACGTCGCTACTGGAGTGGGCGACGTCCATATCGGAGTAGACGGTGTCCCGGTCGGCGAAAAACGCCTCGAGGTCGGCGGCCGCTTCCGCCGTCGCCTCGACGACGGCCTCGGAGGCCGCTTCGATACTCTCCTGGTCCAGCCCGGCGTCCCGAAGCGCGGCCTGTTCGCGCTGCGTGAAGTGCATACTGGAGCATTATCTTGTGGTCAATTAAGCAAACTGGAGTTCGTGTGGTCACGACGGGCCGCTGCTATCGCACCTATGCGGACTGCATACAGCCAGAAAGCCCCGACTGGCTCCGGTCGGGGGACTCGCTGTGCGCTTCGTTCACTCCGTTCACTGCAGTGCTTGCTTCGTCCGCCTTCCCGGAGCCGGTCGCCCATTTCAATCCCGCCCGTCGCTGTTTGACCAATCAGTATGGGCGGGACTTTCTTGCTCTCGGTAGTCCACACTGACCCTCCAGTAAAATAGCTCGTATCGACGAAAAAACCGATTCGTTCTACAGGCCGCCGGTCTGAATCATCGCGTTCAGCACGAGCACGAGCGCGCCAAAGAGGACGCCGAAGGCGACGATGGTTCGCGGGTCGATGCGGATGGTGTTGCTGTCTTCGGCGTCGAAGTACCGGACGAGGCCGGCACTGGACATCAGTCCGCCGCTATCGCTGCTCATGTGCCCTCCTCTTCTCTCGCTCGGAGTAAGCCTTTCGGCTTTGCCCTGACCGTGCCCGCATGGACAATCCTTATCCGACCTCACAGTCTACATTGAGAGGAACCATGGCTGTCACGCTCAAGGATTTCTACGCGGATTGGTGTGGCCCCTGCAAGACACAGGACCCGATTCTCGAAGACCTCGAAGAGGAGTGGGCCGACGTCGAGTTCGAGAAGATAGACGTCGACGAGGAACAGGACGTAGCCAACGAGTACCAGGTCCGTTCGCTCCCGACGCTCATCGTCGAGAACGACGACGGCATCGTCGAGCGCTTCGTCGGCGTCACGCAGGCCGACGACATCGAGGACGCGCTGACGCAGGCTTCGGCATAGACACTCCACTTCTCTCGTCGCTACCCCCGCCAGCGGCTGCTCAGTCTGTCGACGACGACGCTTCGAACCGACTCGCGGGCAGGAGGAGGTCCTGCACGGCGGGCAGGTGTTTGACGTTGTAGACAATCTTCGCGTCCGTCTCCGGCGCCACGATACACGAGAGGCGGATGCCGCGGTCGTGGAGTTCGTTCGGGAGGACGTGGCTCGACGGCGATGGCATCTCCCCCTCGACGACGGCGACGGCGCAGTTCGTACAGGCGCCCCCACGGCAGGCAAATGGCCAGGCGTACCCCTGGCGCTCGGCGGCCTCCAGCAGCGACTCGCTGTCTCTGACGTAGAACTCCCCGTAGTCCTCGGGGTCGAGGCCGCCGTCGGCCGCCTTCTCGAAGAGGTCGTCGTCGGTCAGCTCCCACAGCCGGTCGGCCATCACCTCGTAGTTCAGGTACTCGACTTTGACGCCCTCGGGCTCCGGCGGTTGCTCGGGCTCGGCCGGTTCGTCGTCTGTGGTCCCCGTCCGCTCTCCGGGCGCGTCGCGCTCCGGGACGGCGTCGCCGGGCTCCCAGCCGTTCTCGATGCGCTCGAAGGCGGTTTTCACCGCCAGGAACGCCTCCGTCGACCCGCCCTGGTCCGGGTGGGTCTCCTTGACCCGCTCCCGATAGGCGTCGACTATTTCGGCCTCCTCGGCGTCGGGGTCAACGCCGAGAATCTCGTATGGGGACGCCACACCCGCACGTAGGCTTGGGTCGTCAAAAGCGGTGTGCATCCCTCCCACATTGCGGCTCGGGAATTTTTCTCTCAGTGTGGCTATCGCTACTGCAGCGTTTGAGTACAGCCGTCCCTTTCAGTCCCACCCAGCGTTGTTTGACCAGCCGGCTGCGGGTGGACTGAAAGGGGCCGACCGTTCGGCGTTCGAGACGACGCAAGCACTGGACCGAGTGAAACGGGGGAAGCGCGCAGCGAGTCGCAGTAGCCGAGCGGTCGGGGGCTTTCTGGCTGCCAGTACACGCGCTCCATCCAGAACAAACGGATTCGTGGCCTAGCGGAACTGGACGCCGAGGTCGTGGAGGCCGTCGTTGTGGCGGGCGACGTTGATGAGCAGGGGGGTCACTCCCTCCACTTCGGCGGCGTTGGACAGCGGCCCGCCGTCCAGCGCCCGGAGACCGTCGATAGCCTCGGCGAGTTCCGAGACCGTGGCCTTTGCGTCCCTGTCGTCGCCGACGACGATGGTGTCCCACTCGAGGTCGGCTTCGAGGTCGGCCAGCCGGCCGGCCGCCAGGTTGTGGAACGCGCCGACCACGGGAGTCTCGTCGGGAGCGGCCTTGGCGGCCAGCTGGGTGACGCTGCCGACGCCGGGGCGGTTGTAGTGGAACCCGTCTTCGTCGTGTTTCATCCCCACGGCGGGGGAGACGAGGATGGTGTCGTCCAGCTCGTCGGCTACCGCTTCGACGGTGTCCGTGAGGTGGTAGGCCGGGACCGCAGTGACGACCACGTCGGCGCGGGCGGCGGCGTCCTCGTTGGCCAGACCCGCTATCTCGACCTCGCGGCCGCGGCTGTCGAGTTCGGCTTCGTACTCCTCGGCTTTGGCCTCGGCCTTCTCGGCGTCGCGCGAGCCGACGATGACCGTGTGGTTGGTGTCGTCCGCCCAGCGCAGGGCGAGCCCTTCGCCGATGTCGCCGGTGCCGCCGAGTAACGCGATGTCCATATGCCGAGGTAGGGCGAACCGCGAATAAGCGTTGTGCGACCGGACGTGCTTGCCACCGTTCGACCGTCGCTCCGACGGGGCTCGCCGTCCGCTGGCCGACTCACTAGCGCCCGACCAGTTCCGACATCGCACCGGCGCGTCCAGAAAGCACTTCACATAGCGTTGACACGCGGGGGTATGCGCCGCCGGGCCCTCCTCGCCGTCAGCGGAACCGCCCTCGCCGGACTCGCCGGCTGTACCGCACAACAGAGCGACGACACTCTGTCGCCCGCCGGCGGCACCCAGTCCGGTTCGCTCGCCGTCGAGTTCGCCGCCCTCCAGCCGGCCGTCGTCGAGCTGTTCGTCGACGCCTACGAGTTTGAAACGTCCGACGACTCACAGTATCTCCTGCTGACCGGTGCCGACGCGACGGCGTCGGACCGACGGTTCCGGTTCGACGGCACCGAGTACGACCCCGGCGTGGACACGAGCTACGACGTCGTGCGGGCCCCGTCCGAGTTCGGGGACCCCACCGAAGCGACGGACTGGGCGGTGTTCGAACTGCCCGAGACCGGCGACGCCAGTGACGCGGCCCTGGTCGGTCCCAGCGGCGAGTGGCGGCCCGGCGACGCCCTCCGGGCCCGCCTCGCCGCACCGTTCCCGTCGTTGCAGGTCACGTTCGCGGCACCCTCGTCCGTACCGGCCGGCTCACAGCCGTCGTTCACCGTCACGGTCAGCAACGAGAGCGACACCGACGGGCAGTTTCTCGGCATCCGCCGCCCGCCGGCGGGGTCGTACTCGACCGGCTATCTAGTCTCCCGGCCCGTCCCAGCGGGCGAGACTGTCACGCTCGAAACGACTGGCGACACCGTCGAGACGCCCACGCCCGGAAGCGGCCGCGGGGACACGGTGACCTACGAACTAGTCTGGCCCGGCGGCAGTGCGACAGCCAGTGTGACCGTCGAGTGAGCCCGCCAGAGCGCCCCGGTCTATGCCGACGTGGTGGTACGCCCGTCGTGCCGTCGTTGACGGTCTCCCGGACCCCGGTCGGCACGGGCACTCAATCCGACGCGGGCTCAGCCTCCGTCCGCACGGTGACACCTCGGATACGGAGCCGGACGCCGTCGTCGTACTCGGGGTCGATATCGGCCGTCCACCCCTGGACGCGCGCGAGCAGTCGGACGGTGGGCAGGGCCATCTCGGCGTCGCCGACCGGCACCGGCGGCCCGAACTCCAGCGCACCGGTGCGCTCGCCCGGGGAGAGCGCCTCCCCGTTCCCGGTGACGGTCATGACCTCCCCCGCCGCGTCGAGGGTCACCCTCGTCGCCCCGTTCGCGCTGGCGAACCGGAACACCTCCTGTAGCAGCTCCTCCAGCCGCGGGTGGTTGGCGACCAGCTTCGCATCCGTCTCGACCGTGTAGCGCAGCGACTCGAACTCCCCGCCCGCCCGGGCGGCTTCGGCCGTGGCCCCGAGTTCACACTCCGTGGTCGTCTCGGCGGTCTGGCCGTACTGTGCCAGCGTGGTCAGCTCCTCGATGACACGCTGCATCCGCGACAGCGCGTCGTCGGCACGCCTGACGTCGGCCGAATCGAAGCCGACTGTCCCGCGGGTTACCGACTGTGACGACTGGTCGAGAAACCCCCCTAACACCGTGATAGCGTTCCGAAGCTCGTGGTTGAGAGCGATAGAGAAGTCGTTGAGCTGTTCGTTCTGGCGCTCGCGCTCCCGGCGCTGTTGCTCGATGTCCGTCACGTCCCTGTAGACGAGCACCTCCCCGACCGCGTCCGTGCCACGCGCAAGCGGCGTCCGCTGGACCGTGTAGAACGTCGTCTCGCCGTCGTGTCGGGTTTCGACGATGTTTTCGGACCCCGAGGCGACCGCGTGCAGCTCCGGGGCGACCGTTTCGAGCTGGCGTCCAACGGCCCCGTCGAGCGCCGGATACCGCTCCACAGCGACGCGGTTGTAGTCGCGGACCCGGCCGTCCCGTGTGACAAGCAACACCGGGTCGTTGAACTGCTCGACGAACTCGGTGCGCCAGCGCCGCGGCACGGCCACGAACGTCTCGTCGACGACGTAGAGGACTCCGACGGCAAACAGGGCAACGGCGACCGGTTCGTAGCTGAACGGCAACAGGACGCCGGGTGCGACCGCCGCGACGGCGGCGATGTTCACGACGGCCGGGACCCCGGTGAGGCCGACGAGGAAGCCGATGCGCCTGGTTTCGAGCTGGGTTTCCCGGAACAGCTCATAGAGGAGATAGAAGCCGATGCCGCTGAGCGTGTACGCCAGCCCCGTGACCGTCCAGTGTATCACCGACAGGTCGATACTCAGGTGTCGGAACGGTTCGTCCGCGACCGTCGCCGTGAAGTACAGTGAGTGGACGGGGTTGGTGAGCTTGACGGCGACGATGGCGAGAAACACCGCGACTGAGAACCGACGGATGGTTCGCTGATGATGGTAGTCGTAGCCGGCGTAGGCGGAACAAAAGTACAGCCACGCGCCGACGGACGCCAGCCCGACAATCAGGCCGACGCTGTACGACGCGCGTTGCAGTGTCGGCGACGACGCGGCGATGCGGCCGGCGCTGGCGGCGGCCCACATGCCGCTACAGACGAGGAGCCCGACGAGTCCGCGCCGGGTGTCGCTGTCGGTGATACGGACCGCCCGGGGGATGCTCCCGAGACACGCCAGCGCGGCGAGCGCGAAGACGGCGAGGTAGCCCGCTCGTAGTGGTAGCACTCGTTTGCCAGTACATTATTCCTAGTATATCAAACGCAAGGAATTATGTCTCCGCGGCAGCGAGCGGAGTTCTGTCGTTGTTTTTCCGAGCTGCCACGGTCCGCAGGTGTCGACCCAGCCGAGCACGGCCGGTGTTTCCTGTCGCTTACTCCAGCAGGTCAGGCAGCTCTTCGACGCTTTCGACGACGACACTGGCTCCGGCGCTCGCGTAGGCCCGCCGGCCGTCCTCGCCGGTGAGTCCGCCCGTGAGTACGCCTACGCCGTAGTAAACCCGCGCTTCGTCCTCGTCGTCGGCGTTGACCGCGGTCCGGATATCGTCGAGCGTGTCGCCGGCGAAAGCGACACGCTCGGCGTCGAAGCGCTCGGCCAGCGTCAACAGCGCGTGTGGGTGGGGTTTCCCTTCCGCCCAGTCGTCCATCGTGAACCGGTGTTCGTCGGGGATATCCAGCCCCACGCGGTCCATCGCGATGTCGGCCTCCGCGGCGGGGCGGCCGGTGACGACGCCGACCGCGTAGCGCTCCTGTAGCGCCTCTAGTGTCGATTCGCTCACCAGCACCGGCTCGTCGTTGATGTAGCCGGGCGCGTCGAAGGCCGGTTCGCCGCCCTCCAACTTCTGGTACAGGTCATCGCCCAGGTACAGCGTCTGGAACACCTCGCGGAGGCCTCTGGGGTCCCACCGGGCCAGGACGCCGTCGGCGTCGTCGCCCAGCAGCTCCCGGACGACGGCTTTCGCCGCGTCGAGGCCGCCGCCCTGCTGGGCGATAGCGTCGGTAAAGGCCGCCACGTCCACGTCGGTCTCGCGGGCCGTCAGCACGAACAGCGCCGCCGCGTCGGTCAGCTCCCAGTCGTTGTTGAACCCGCCGGCGTCCTTGAACCGCTGAATCGCCGCCTTCTCGATGGTGTCGCCGTACACCTCCTCGACGGACTCGACGATGGCCCGCCGGTAGGAGTCGGCCACGTCAACCAGCACCCCGTCGATGTCCAGCACGACAGCGTCAACTTGCATACTCGGACCTCCACGCGCTCGTTGAAGCGCCTTGCTATCTCCGCTCCGGGCCGTCGACAACCCGGTACAGGGTCACGCCCCCGGGCAACTGCTCGCTGTCAGTCGAGACGACCGCCGGGTCCCCGCCCAGCGTGGTGAACCAGCAGGCGGCGTCGACACGCTGGGCGACCCGATACACCGGTCGCTGCAGCTCCGGCGGGAGGTTTCGGGCGAACACCACGTCGGCCCCCTCGTACACCGACAGCGTCGGCTCGGTCACATCGTCGCGGACGAACCGGACCCCCTCGGGGACCGACCGGTCGCGGATATCGGTCGCCGTCACGTCGACGCCTCGGTCGACCAGCCCAGCGGCGACACCTGGCCGATTTCCCACGCCGACCTCGACGACGGAATCCACCGCCGACAGTCGGTTACTCAACGCCGTCTCGGGGTCAGTCACAGCGGGAAACTTATGAGACGGTGGCGTTTATGGGTTCCCATGCATGTCGACATCGTACCGGTCGGCGAGGTCTCCAGCCTCGTGAAACGCGAGGCCTCAGAGGGTCTCCGGGAGACGTACGACTGCGAGGTCTCTATGCACGAACCGCAGTCGATTCCCGCCGGTGCGTACCACAGCGACCGCGACCAGTACCGCGCCGAGGAGTTCATCGACCTCGCGCGACGGGTCGGCTCGGGCGAGAAGAACATCGCTATCACTCCCAAAGACCTCTTCTACCGGCGGCGAAACTACGTCTTCGGACTCGCGTATCTCAGCGGCTCCGGGAGCGTCATCTCGACGTACCGGCTCCAGACCTCCTCCGACGGCGGCTTCTCCGATCAGTCCGCAAGCGACATCTTCTCGGCTCGCGTCCGCAAAGAGGTCGTTCACGAAATCGGCCACACGCTCGGGCTGGAACACTGCGACAACAAGCGCTGCGTGATGAACTTCTCTCCCACGGTGCGGCAGGTCGACGTCAAGGAGTCCTCCCTGTGTGGCTCCTGCCAGCGCTCGGTGCTGTAATCGCCGGACGGCGCCTCGCCTAACCTGTTAGGGGGAGAAGATAGGACCCTTCAACGTATAGACGTATTTGCAATGAGTACGAGTCAGTCACGCGACCGAATCGCAGAGCTCGGTGACATCTTCGTCGCGGTCACGGGCGACGAATCGGTCACAGAAACGCAAGACGGAGACTCCCCCGACCGGGAGCTCCGGCCCGACGAGGAGTTCGACCCCGACGAGGTCGCGGACGGACTCGATGATGCCGTCGACGGCTCGGAGACCGGCGATACGAGCGACCCCGCCGCGTAGGCCGGCCTCCGCGCGCGCCGACACCTCCGTGTGTTCTCCCCCTTTCGAAGCGCTCCCGAGTGGCTACGCCACGTTTTCGCGCTGTCGACGCGCTTCCGGGAGCGGGTAGACGACCCCGAACAGCAACCGGTTCGTCGCCGTTCCGACGCCGAGTCCGAACAGCAGCGGCGGTAACACCCCGCCCGGTGTGCCGGGCACCAGCCACCACAGCACTGCGGCCAACGCGAGGATACCACCCGATAGCCCGGCTGTGAGTCCATAGCTCCCCGCGGTGCTTCGGTCGACTGCTGCGAAGAGGGCGACACCGACCGCAGCAGCGAACAAACCGAGCGGCCACGCCGTCGGCTCGTCGAGCGAGTACGCTATCAACATCGCGGTCAGGACGCTCGACGCGCCGACGAACAGGTCCCGGGCGACGACCGTGCGTTCGCTGCGTGTCATACGACCCGCTATCGGGCTCCGCTGTGAAGTAAGTGACCGCTCAGCTCTCGTCGGGCGCGTAGTCGTCCCCGCGAACCTTTTTGCTCGTCGGGTGCGCTCCGCGCCCCGCTCCTCGAAAAAACGTTCACGAAAAAGGCCGGAAGCGCGCCGTCGGCGCGCTTCCGGTGTCCTGCGGGAGCACCGCGACCGCAGGGCTCGTCAGAGCTTCGCTCTGACAGTGAAACGGTGGCCTTAGGCCGCCGTATGCCAGACTACACCGCCTAGCTTTCGTCGGGTGCGTAGTAGTATTCGCCCGCGTTCTTCTGCTTGCGGTCCAGTTGCGAGCCGGGCTTGTTGATGCGGGGCCGGGAGGTGCGCTCGTCCCGGCGGAAGGTGATATCGAGGTTCGCGAGGAACTCGTTCATCCCCTCACGCATCCCCTGTGGCGGGGCGGCGTGGCCGGACTTCGCGGGCTCGCCGTCGAAGACGAGCAGGCGGTCGGCGAGCAGGTCTATCATGTAGATGTCGTGGTCGATGACTAGCGCCGTCGCGTCGTGGTTCTCGGCGTAGCGCCGAATCGCCGACGTTGCCATCACTCGCTGCTCGACGTCCAGGTGCGCGGAGGGCTCGTCCAGCAGGTAGAGGTCGGCGTCCTTCGAGAGACAGGCCGCGATGGCGACCCGCTGGCGCTCCCCGCCCGAGAGGTCCGTCAGTTGCTGCTCCATCACCGCATCGAGCTGGAGCGGGTCGGCGATTTCGGTCGTCCAGTAGGAGCTGCCGAAGTCGTCCGTGATAGAGGAGAGGAAGGCGTCGACCCGCATCGGCTGGTCGATCTCGATGTACTGTGGCTTGTAGGCGATGTCGAGTTGGCTGTCGACCGCTCCGGTCGTGGGTTCGAGCCGGCCGGCGAGCATCTTCGCGAACGTCGACTTCCCGATGCCGTTGGGGCCGACGACGCCGAGCACCTCGCTCTCGCGGATGGTGCCGGCCTCGACGTCGAGGCTGAACTCGCCCTCGCCGTAGGACTTCGTCAGCTCGGGATACTCGATGACCACGTCGCCCGTCGAGCCGGGCCGGGGGGCGTGCTCCTCGAACTGGATCTCCGTCTGCCGGATGCGCATGTTCTCGTTCTCTAGGAAGCCCGAGAGGTACTGGTTGATGCCCTTCTTCGTCGACTTTGGCGGCGTGATGATACCGAACGCGCCGGGCGACCCGTAGGCGACGTTGATGTTGTCCGCGAGCAGGTCCAGGATGGCGAGGTCGTGCTCGACGACGAGCATCGAGCGGTCGCCCTCCTCGGCGAGTTCCCGGATGAGGCGGGCGGCGGTCATCCGCTGGCCGATGTCCAGATACGGCGTAATCTCGTCGAGGAAGTAGAAGTCGGCATCGCGAGCGAGGGTGGCGACCAGCGCGACCCGCTGGAGCTCCCCGCCCGAGAGGTCGTCGATGTGGTTGTCGACGACCGGGCGGATGCCGGTGCGGTCGATGAGCTCCTCCAGGGCGCCCCGCTCGTCGGTCTGTTCGAGCAGCTGTCGGGCCGGCCCGTCGAACTGGTCGGGGATGCGGTCGACGTACTGGGGCTTCCGGGCGACGGTCACGTCGCCGTCGCGCATCTGCTCGAGGTAGTCCTGCAGCGCCGTCCCGCGGTACTCGTCGAGAATCTCGTCCCAGCTGGGCTCGGTACCGTACTGGCCCAGGTTCGGGGCCATCTCGTCGGCGAGGATGCGGACCGCGGTGGTCTTCCCGATGCCGTTCGGGCCGAGAATCCCCGTGACCTGTCCCTCCGCCGGCGACGGGAGCCCGTACAGCGCGAAGGCGTTCTCCCCGTAGCGGTGGACCGGTTCGTCGTCCAGCTCCTGGGGAAGATTGATTATCTCGATGGCGTCGAAGGGGCACTTGTTGACACAGATGCCACAGCTTTCGCCCAGACATATCTCCTCGGAGATGCGGACCTG
>JBEQBH010000020.1:0-10065 GCA_041639955.1 Halobacteriales archaeon
GGAGGCCGCCGTCGAACACTCTGGCGGGGCCTTCGAAGGCGCGGTTGCGGACGGAGCCGACGACGGTTCGGCCGACGAGAAGGACACCGACGCGTCGGGCGACTCGCAGGCGACCCTCGGTGGGGACGAAAGCGAGGAGACGCCCGACAGCGATACGGCCGACGAGAACGACCAGCAGTCGGGGCTCTCGGACTTCATGTAGCCCGGGACTACCGAGTCCCGCCCAGGCCCGGAATCGCCGTCCGGTCTTCGACGACGCCCATCAGCACGGACGCCGAGACGACCAGCGCGATGTAGAACAGGCCCGCGAGCACGTACAGTTCGGTGTACTGGAACGTGTCGTTGGCGATGTCTTCGGCCTGGAAGAACAGCTCTCGGACGGTGATAAACGCCGCCAGCGAGGAGTACTTGATGAGGTAGACGAGCTCGTTCGACCAGCCGGGAATCGCGTAGCGAAGCCCCTGGGGCAGGACGACGTACCGGATGCCCTCCCGCTTCGAGAGTCCGATAGAGCGGGCCGCGGTCAACTGGCCGGCGTCGACCGATTCGAGCGCCGACCGGATGTACTCGGCCTGGTAGGCCGCGCTGTTGATGGTAAAGCCGAGTATCGCGACCAGCGCCGCCGTCCCGGGAATGAACCCGGACCCGACGCCGGGAATCTGTCTGACTATCTGCGTGAGCGGCAGGCCGAAGTACAGCACGAACAGCTGGGCAAGCAGCGGCGTCCCGCGGATGAGTTCAGTGTACGAAAGCGATAGCCAGCGCAGCCCTCGCCCGCCGTACACCCGCGCGACCGACAGGGGCACGGCGATGAGGAAGCCCAACGCGATGCCGGCGACGGTCAGGACGATGGTGAGCCACGCGCCACGGGCCAGCGCCGGAAGCGAGGGGATGGCACCGGCGACGAAAGAGAGCAGGCCGGCCACGAAGCCGAGCGGCGCGGCGATGATGCCAAGTGAGGCGGCCGTCCCGGCGAGCGACTCGGCGGCCGCCTCGAACGGGGCGAACGGGAAAAACGACTGGTCGTCGGGGACAGCGAGGGACGCCGGGAGCAGGAAGTCGTTGACCCAGCGGACGAGCAGCCACCCCCAGAACACGGTGAGTCCGAGCCAGGCCCACGGCCGGTCGGTGTCGACGTCGATGGTCGTCTCAACCTCGTCGGCCACGGTGGGTTCCTCGGCGCTCATCGGTGTTCGCCCGACTGGAGGCCGGTGAGGAAGGCCTCGGTTCGGTCGTGTTCCGGCCGTTCGAACAGCTGTTCGGGCGGCCCGGACTCGACGATGCGACCGCTGTCGAGGAAGTGGATGTCGTCGGCGGCCGACTGGGCAAAGCCCATCTCGTGACTGACCACGAGCATGGTCATCCCGGCGTCGGCGAGGTCGGCCATCACGTCGACCACTTCGCCGACGAGTTCCGGGTCGAGCGCGCTGGTCGGCTCGTCGAACAGCATGAGCTTTGGCTCCATCGCCAGCGCGCGGGCGATGCCGACCCGCTGTTGCTGGCCGCCGGAGAGTTCGGCCGGGTAGGAGTCGGCCTGAGCCGCCAGCCCCACCTGGTCGAGGTGGTCCCTGGCCGTGTCGCGTGCCTCGGCCTCGGGCATGCCCCGCACCCGTTTCAGCCCGAGCGTGACGTTCCCGAGCGCCGTGAGGTGGGCAAAGAGGTTGAAGTCCTGAAACACCATCCCGACGTCCTGCCGGAGTTCGTTCACGTCCGTCTCCGGAGCGGTGACGTCGGTGTCGTCGAGCCAGATGTCGCCGCTGTCGACGTCGGTCAGCCGATTGATACAGCGCAACATCGTGGACTTCCCGCTGCCGCTTGGGCCCATCAGGACGTCGACGTCCCCGCGGTCCATCTCGAAGCTGACGCCGTTCAGTACCTCCTCGTCGCCGTACGACTTGTCGACGTTCTCGACTCGTAGCAGTGTCATCTGTTCTCTCCCGATGGAATCGCGTAGTACTCGGCCAGACGGTCCAGTCCGCGGTTAGTCGCGAAGGTCAACACGAAGTATATCGCGCTGATGGCGAGGAACACCTCGAGTACGGCGGTCGAGCGCCCGCTCTGGGTGAACAGGTCGTACCCCCGCGTCAGCAGTTCCGCGAGACCGATGGCGAAGGCGATGCTGGTGTCTTTCAGCACGATGGTGAACTCGTTCTGGAAGCCCGGCATACTCCGTCGCAACGCCTGCGGGACGACGACGTGGCGGATGGCCTCGAACCGGCCCATACCGATGGCGCGAGCGGCTTCCAGCTGTCCCTCGTCGACGCTCTGGAGCGCCCCGCGGAAGATCTGTGACTGGTAGGCCGCGCTCCGCAGGCCGAGGCCGACCGCGGCAGTCACGAACGCCGACTGCGAGATGGAGACGACGAAAAACAGCACCAGCATGATGACGACGATAGGCGTCCCTCTGAGGAGGACACCGCTCGTACTCACGACCCGAGTCAGTAGGCCGTCCCCGTACACTTCGAGCGCGCCGGCGGGGAAGCCAAGCAGGAAGCCCACGGCGAGGGCTGCGAGCGTGAGTCCGACCGTGACCCCTACGCCGGCAAGCAGGTAGTCAAGGTTGTCGACGACGAACGCCCAGTCGCCTGCCTGCATGGGATTACTCGCCGAACCACTTCTGCGTCAGTTCCTCGTACGTACCGTCCTCCCGGACCGTCGAGAGCCCCTCGTTGAGCGCGGTCTGGAGCGCGTCGTCGTCCTCGCGAACGCCGAAGCCGAACTTCTCGCCGGTCTCGTAGACGAAGGCCGACTCGACCGGCCGATTGGCCGCGAACGTGTCGGCGACGGGGACGTCGATGACGACGGCGTCGACGTTGCCGTTCTCCAGGTCCTGAATGGCAAGCACGTAGTTGTCGTAGGCGTTGTACTGACTCTCCGTGATTTCGTCGCCGACGAGTTCGTCCTGGACGACGCCCTCGCCGGTGGTCCCCTTCTGTGCGCCGACGGGTCGGTCGGCGAGGTCCGAGAGGCTGCCCGGCGAGAAGTCCCCGTCGGAGCGAACGACGATGGCCTGGTTCGAGGAGTAGTACGGGTCGCTGAAGTCGATTGTCTCGTCGCGGTCGTCGTTGATAGTCATCCCGGCCGCGATGACGTCGATGTTGTTGTTTACTAGCGCGGGCGTGAGCGAGTCGAACTCGAACTCTTCCCACCCGTCGAACTCGTAGTCGGTCTGCTCGACGACGGCCTCCAGCAGGTCGACGTCGAAGCCGACGAGTTCACCGCCCTCTTTCATCTCGAACGGCGGGAAGCCGGGCGCGGTTCCGGCGGTGATGGTCTTGGTCTGTTCGCCTTCGCTGCTACCGCCATTGCCGGAACAGCCGGCCACTGAAAACGTGACGGCGGTTCCGCCGACGGTCGTCAGGTACTGTCGTCGCGAGAGCCCTTTCTCTGACATACCCGACCATCGGGGCATGTCGAAATGAGTGTTACGAACGCCACAGCCGCTGTTGTAAGCCGCTCGACAGGGACGGATTCAGTCCGAACCCGGCGCCGCGTCGGTGTCGGCGCCCGACTCCGCCGCAGCATCGGCGCTTCCGGCCGTCGCGGGGGCGCCGAACGACCACGCAGTCGCCGCGACCATCGCGGTCAGAATCGTCAGCGCGGCAGCGTGGTGGAGCACCTGTGCGGCCGCGCCGAAGTTGATGATGGTGTTCGCGCCCAGCAGTATCTGGACCGGCAGCACCACGGTGGCGACGGCGGTGGCGTACTTGATGCGCGAGGAGTAGTCACCGCGCCAGGCGGCAATCGCCGAGCCCAGGATGGCGAACCCGGTTATCATCGCCACGAGGCGGTGGAACCACTCGACGAAGCTCGCCCAGTTAGCCGGGAACAGGCCCATCCAGCCGTCACACAGCGGCCAGCGCGCGCCACAGGTCAGGCCGGCGCCGATGGCTCCGGTGTACACCCCAAGCAGGATGAGCGCGAAGGTCAGCGCCGTCGTCCCCGTGAGCAACTGGCGGAAACGGGTGGTCATAGGTGGCACTGAGGACTCGATGTACTTAGGACTCGCTCTTTGCGGTCGCTGGAACCGGCACACGAGGTCAGAACCGGACATCCGGGACGGGCGCAGAATCACTCACACCCGAGTCAGGGTACATTTATAGGCCCGCCTGACTGGCATTCGCTATGGGACTCGACGAGGACGCACTTGAGTATCACAGCCAGGACCCGCCAGGCAAGATAGAGATAGCGACGACGAAACCGACCAACACACAGCGGGACCTCTCGCTTGCGTACTCCCCAGGCGTAGCCGCGCCGTGTGAGGAGATAGCCACTGACACCGAGCAGGCCTTCCGCTACACCGCGAAGGGGAACCTCGTCGGCGTCGTCTCCGACGGGACAGCGGTACTGGGGCTTGGCGACATCGGCCCCGAGGCCTCCAAGCCGGTCATGGAGGGGAAGGGTGTGCTGTTCAAGCGTTTCGCCGACATCGACGTCTTCGACATCGAGCTCGACACCGACGAGGACGTCGACGTGATGGTCAACGCCATCAAAGCGATGGAGCCGACCTTCGGCGGCATCAACCTCGAAGACATCGCCGCGCCGGAGTGTTTCGAGGTCGAGCGCCGGCTCCGCGAGACGATGGACATCCCGGTCTTCCACGACGACCAGCACGGCACCGCCATCATCTCCGGAGCGGCGCTGGTCAACGCCGCCGACATCGCGGGCAAGGAACTCGCCGACCTCGACATCGTCTTCTCGGGCGCGGGCGCCAGCGCAATCGCGACCGCGGAGTTCTACGTCTCGCTCGGCGCACAGCGGGAAAACATCACGATGTGTGACTCCTCGGGTATCATCACCGAGGAGCGAGCGGAGCGCGAGGGGCTCAACGAGTTCAAGTCCGCGTTCGCCCGCGACGTGCCCGAGGGGGACCTCGCGGACGCGATGGCCGGCGCGGACGTGTTCGTCGGCCTCTCGGTGGGCGGTATCGTCGACGAGACGATGGTCCAGTCGATGGCCGAAGACCCCATCATCTTCGCGATGGCCAACCCCGACCCGGAAATCGACTACGAGACGGCCAAACACGCCCGCGACGACACGGTCATCATGGCGACGGGCCGTTCGGACTACCCCAACCAGGTCAACAACGTCCTCGGGTTCCCCTTCATCTTCCGGGGTGCCCTCGACGTGCGTGCCACCGAAATCAACGAGGAGATGAAAGTCGCCGCCGCCAAAGCGCTGGCCGAACTGGCTCGCAAGGACGTCCCCGACGCCGTCGTCAAGGCCTACGGCGACCAGCCGCTGCAGTTCGGTCCCGAGTACATCATCCCGAAACCGCTCGACCCGCGGGTGCTGTTCGAGGTGACGCCCGCCGTCGCACAGGCCGCGATGGAAAGCGGCGCGGCCCGGACCGATCTGAACACCGACAGCTACGTCGAGGAACTGGAGGCCCGGCTGGGCAAGTCCCGCGAGATGATGCGGGTCGTCCTCAACAAGGCCAAAAGCGACCCCAAACGCGTTGTGCTGGGCGAGGGCGACGACGAGAAGATGATTCGGGCGGCCTACCAGCTCGTCGAGCAGGGTATCGCCGAGCCGGTCCTGCTCGGTGACGCCGAGAAGATAGAGGCAACGCGGCGCCGATTCGGCCTGGAGTTCGACCCCGTCGTCGTCGACCCCGAGACGGCCGACATCGAGGCCTACGCCGACCGACTGTACGAGCTGCGCAAGCGAAAGGGCGTCACCCGCCGCGAGGCCGAGGAGCTGTGCCGGGACGGGAACTACCTGGGCAGCGTGATGGTCGAGATGGGCGACGCCGATGCGATGTTGACGGGCCTGACCAACCACTACCCCCGGGCGCTGCGCCCGCCGCTGCAGGTCATCGGCACAGCCGACGACGCCGACTACGCCGCCGGCGTCTACATGCTGACGTTCAAGAACCAGGTCGTCTTCTGTGCCGACACCACGGTCAACCAGAACCCCGACGCCGACATCCTGGCGGAGGTGACCCGCCACACCGCCGAGCTGGCGCGGCGGTTCAACGTCGAGCCCCGCGCCGCGATGCTGTCGTACTCGAACTTCGGCAGCGTCGACAACGCCGGGACCCGAAAGCCTCGCGACGCCGTCTCCAAGCTACAGGCCGACAGCCGCGTCGACTTCCCGGTCGACGGGGAGATGCAGGCCGACACCGCCGTCGTCGAGGACATCCTGACCGGGACCTACGAGTTCTCCGATCTCGACGACCCCGCGAACGTGCTCGTCTTCCCGAACCTCGAAGCGGGCAACATCGGCTACAAGCTCCTCCAGCGGCTCGGCGGGGCCGAGGCCATCGGCCCGATGCTCGTCGGAATGGACAAACCGGTCCACGTGATTCAGCGCGGCGACGAGGTCAAGGACATCGTCAATCTCGCCGGCGTCGCTGTGGTCGACGCACAGCAGGAGTGAGGAGTTAGTGTCTTCGTCCGCCCCCTGTGGGCGGGTTCAGAAAGAGGGCATCGGTGACGACGGCCGCGCCAAGCAACGCCCCGACGGCGAGCGCAGTCCGCACTGTCACGCCGAGGAGACCGCTCGCGACGGCCGAAACCAGGAAGGCCATCGGGATGACGGCCAGCACGAGGTCGTAACGGGAGACCGACGCCGGCCGGAGGAGGCGGTTCCAGGACTGTCCGTCTGGGCCATGCGTTTGACCTCCAGTAGTCATCTTCCTGTCACCTCTCATTCGTTGGTATGTATCCGCCCCCACTTAAAACTTCACCAAGTGACGTTGGGGGAACGTTCTCCGAACGTCGATTGAACCGCGGGAGAACAGTGAGATAAGCGGCTCATAAGTTATGAAGATAAATTCAGCCGGGTCCGTGGGGACATCACCGCCAGTGGTTCGGGAAACGCGCAGGAGCGGAGCGTCAGTCCATCGCTTCGCCGCGGTCGGCACGCGACGGCGGTGGGACCCGCTCGTCGGAGCGGGCCTCCTCCGGCCGGAGGCAGCGGTCCGCCTCGGGGTTGACGTGGTCGTACTGGTCGGGCGCGTTGGCCAGCGGGTGGGCGGGGTTCCGGTCGCCCGAGATGCGTGCGGCTCTGACCTCGCCGAAGCCGTTGATGCGGGCCTGAATGCCCCGCCAGTGCAGCCCCGTCGCCGGCGGTACGCTGACGCCGTGTGGCGGGTCGTAGGCCGAACCGTGTGTCGCAAGCACCTCGGCGTTGACGTTCTCGGCCAGTTGGTCGTGGTCGATGAGCAGCCCGATGCGGGCGTCGTCGGGCGCCCGCGTGGCGAGGACGTCCAGCCCCAGGTGGAGCGCCCGGTACTCCGCGACGTTGTTGTCAGGGGCGCTGTCCGGGACCGAGAGGCGGACGACGCGCTCGCCGTCTATCGTCTCGATGACCACGCCCAGCCCGCCGGACTCGGTCGGTGTCCGGTCGCCGTTTACCGGCCCGCCGCTGTGGGGTCGAAACGAGCCATCGGTGGCGATGTAGAAATCGCGGTGGTGGCTACGAGGCGGATGGGCGATGTGTGGCGTGGGTGACTCATCGAACAGGTCTCGTAACGTCGGCCGGCCATAAGCGGCCATGGGACAGGTAGGACAAGCGGGATATTAAATATGTGGTCCGAAACGGCGTGGGAACCGCTACACCGGTGGCCTGACACCGCCACCCGGTACTTTACTCCCTGGCGTAGGAGTGCCCGACGAGCAGGGCTACGGCGTTAGCGAGGACCAGCGCGCCGAACGCGGTGCGGACGGCCGAGGACTGGAGCCCGGTCGCGAGCAGCGGGAGGTAGAGGAACGGGAGGGCAACGGCCGTCCAGAACGCGACCCCGCGGATGGGGGCCACGAGTGTCCGGCCGACGCTGGGGACCGCATCGTCGACGAGGGCGAACAGTTCGTTCACTGACGAACTCGACATGATTTGACCTGTCACATGGTACAGAGGACACCATCTTATAACCGCGAGAGGTTTCGGTATATTTCGTCCCGTTTTACGGTGCTAGAAGGCGCCTTGCGAACATTTCACAACAGCCTCAGAGGCGTCGAGAGTTTTTATTCGGCTATCTGATGTGGTCGCGTCTGTGGGGAGAAAAATACATAGCGCTCGGGTCGGCTCCGGAGACTACGGACCCAGCAGCGAGACGCCTATCTCGCCGTCGACGTCGGCGAGACTGACCGAGTCGACGACGTTGTCGAGCAGCGCCGACCGCCAGGCGTCGACCCGCTCCTCGTGGTACTCGCGGTGGCGGTCGACCGAGTAGTCCAGGTCCTCGTGTGCGCGGAGTTCGTCGGCCGTTTCGTCCGGCGTCGGGTAGGCCGGCGCGCCGTCATCGAGGAGCGCCCGCGGCGGGATGTGGACGGTCTCGTCGTCGTCAGCCGCCTGCACTACGTGCAGGCGCGCCCGCATTCGGCCACTGAAGGGCGGAGTGATACGCAGCACGGTCCGGGGCCCACCGCGGGCATCGGCCTCCATCGCCGCGAGCAGGTCCTCGGCGCTGACGGCGAGTGACCGGAGCACCGACGGGTCGGTCGTCATCACCGGAACACAGGTGCGCCCGATACAAATCGTCCACGAAACGAGATCCGACAGCGACACGAGTGTCGACGGGGCGGCAGCCTGAACAATCAGCGCTGATAATCCCGTGGGTGGATTTATCATGCTGGCTAGTAAACTGTCTAAAATGTGTTCACCATGACCGACCGGAGGTGAAAGGGTGCAAACGACAGCAACAGAGGAGCTGACTGTTCTGGTCGTCGACGACGAGCAGGACGTGGCCGAGCTCTACTCGGCGTGGCTCGGGGCGGAACACGACGTTCGGAGTGCCAACGGCGGGCAGGAGGCACTGGAGCGCGTCGACGGCGTCGACGTAGTGTTTCTTGACCGCCGGATGCCGGAGATGTCGGGTGACGAAGTGCTCGATGAAATCGAGGCGCGGGGAATCGACTGCCGTGTGGTGATGGTCACGGCGGTCGACCCGGACTTCGACATCGTCGAGATGCCCTTCGACGACTATCTGACGAAACCGGTAGACCGGAGCGACCTGCTGGAGACAGTCAAGGCGATGCGAAACCGGGACACCTACGACGAACACCTCCAGGAGTACTTCGCGATGGCCTCGAAGAAAGCCACCCTCGAATCCGAGAAGAACCCGGTCGAACTCGACGCCCACGAGGAGTACCACGAAGTGAGCGAGCGGGTCGAAACCCTCCGCGAGCGAGCCGACGCGACCGTCAACGAACTCGAAGACTTCGAGGCGGCGTTCAGGGACTTCCCCGGCGGATAGCGGCGGTCGCGACTCGTTCCGCCATCCGCGTCGGCCGAGTCCTGTCCGCCACAACTTGTTCGTCCACAGGCGTAAGTTCCTCCAGTCGAAGTCCCCGTATGGACGCGCGAGCTACAATCCGCGAGTACTACGACTCGCTGCGCCACGGGGCACCGCTTGACACCTTCTTCGCCGACGACCGGCCCGACGACGACGCTATCGTGAAGGTCGGCGTCTCCGAGCGGCTGGTCGGCGCCGACAGCGTAAAGCAGGGGCTGCGCGACCAGACCGCCGCGACGAGCGACTGGACTGTCGACAGCCACGACCTGCGTGTCACCCAGCGTGGCTCGGTCGCGTGGTTCAGCGACGACGTGGCGCTGGCCTGGGACGACGGGGGCGAGCGTCGCGAGTTCGACACCCGCTGGAGCGGAGTTTTAGAACACCGCGACGGGGACTGGAGCTTCGTCGAGATGCACGTCAGCGCACCGGCTGAGCTGTAGCGAATCCGGGCCGGGCGAGTAGTCGCGGTTGCGCCGGCCGTAGCGACCTTGTCTGTAACTGCTTCTGAGGCGGTATTAGGACGTACCTGCCTGAGGTGTATCACTGTCTACTTCTGTCGAACTGGTACGTACATTGTCCGTAACTAATTCGTACTCTCACATAGCTCACCCGAGGCCAGATTTATGTCAGAACAGATGGGGGAGAGGCTGGCGAACCGACGAGACGTGCTCCACAGCAGTGCAGTCCTCGGGGGCGCCTTGCTGGTGGGCGCGTTCGCGGGTGAGAGTGCCGCCACAGACGAGGGAAGCGAGAGTCAGACCGACAGGGTCGGCTACATCAGCCGCTCGTCGTACGAGAAGCTCACGGGGTCGGACGAGGTCGAC
>JBEQBH010000021.1:0-9921 GCA_041639955.1 Halobacteriales archaeon
CCACGGCGTCCGCGAGGTCGGCCTTGTTGACGACCGCGGCGTCACAGGCCTCGAACAGCAGCGGGTGTTTGCGCACCACGTCGTCGCCTTCGGTCGTACTCACGACGAGTAGCCGTGCCTGCGCGCCCAGCGGGAAGTCGGCCGGACAGACCATGTTGCCGACGTTCTCGACGTACAGCCGGTCCAGCTCGTCGAGGTCGAACTCGTCGATGGCCCCGTCCAACAGCCCGGGGTCGAGGTGACACTCCTTCCCGGTCGTGACGTTCGCGACCGAGACACCGTGCTCCCGGAACCGGCTCGCGTCGTCGTCGCCGGCCACGTCGCCCACGACGACGCCGATAGACTCGTCGTCGGGCGCACGTTCGATGAGCCGCTCGACGAGCGTGGTCTTGCCGCTGCCGGTCGCGCCGAGGAACTCGACGACGAACACGCCGTGGTCGTGGACGACCCGCTCGTGGAGGTCCCGTGCCTGCTCGCGGAACTGTGCGAGCACGTCGTCGGCCGTGTCCGTCCCGGTCCCATCGTCGTGGTCGTGCCCGAACCGGTGTGTGCGGGCTGTCGGCGACCGCCGTGACCGACCGAACAGGGCGGCCAGCAGCCGGTCGATTGGCGTTCGGTGCGTCCGTCTCGCTGTGGGTACTGTCATGGTGTGTACTCCTCCTCGGCAGTGGTCGCGTCAGTGTCGTCCGGGACGGTGACAGCGGTCAGATGACACTCCTTGCCGCGGACGAACTCGGTCCGCGTGCCACACTCCGGACAGCGGGCCGTCGGCACGACGGCCGCGGTTCCCTCGAAGGAGGGCGGCTCGCCCTCCCACCCGCAGTCACAGGCGGCACGCGGGGGGACAGTCTCGATGTCGACTGCCGCCCCCGCGGCGACCGTCCCCTCGGTGACGGTTTCGAGACAGAATCGCAACTGGTCGGGGTTGACGTGGGTCGCCGCGCCGAGTGCGACCGTCATGGCGTCGACGCGCTCGGCGTCGTGTGCCGCCGCTGTCTCGGCCGCCCGGTCTATCAGTGCCTCCGCGACGCTGAGTTCGTGCATCTCAACAGATTCGCGGGAGCTGTTCGCCCTCCGGTTCGCTCATGTAGCGCCGGCCGAACCCGGTGTCGAGGACGACCCGACCGGCGTTGTCCCCAGTTACCTCCCCGATGACGGCGGCGTCGGTCCCCATCCGTGTCGACTGGACGGCGTCGACGACGGCGTCGGCGTCGGCCGCGTCGACGCCGAAGACGACCTTCCCCTCGTTGGCCACGTCGAAGGGGTCGATACCCAGGAGTTCGCCCGCCGCCGCGACCGAGTCGCGGACCGGTATCGCCGTCTCGTCGACCGTCGCGCCGACGCCGGCCTTCCGTACCATCTCGTTGAGCGCGGTCGCGAGGCCACCGCGGGTCGGGTCCTTCATCGCGGTGACGGTGCCCGCATCGAGCGCGGCGGCGACGACGTCGTTGACCGGCGCGACGTCGCTTTCGAGGTCGCCGTCGATGTCGAACCCCTCGCGCTCGGCCAGCAGCGTGATGCCGTGGTCGCCGACGGGCCCCGAGAGGACGAGCTTGTCGCCCGGCGAGAGCCCGGCGTCGGGGACGTGTTCGTCCCGCCGGACGACGCCGACCCCCGTCGTGTTGACGACGACACCGTCTATCTCGCCGCTTCCCATCACCTTCGTGTCGCCGGTCGTGATGGCACAGCCGGCCGCCTCGCAGGCGGCCTGCATCGAGTCGAGTATCCCCTCCAGCACGTCGACGGACGTGCCCGCCTCAACGACGAGCGAGCACGTGAGCGCGAGCGGGTCGGTCGCCCCCATGACGGCGAGGTCGTTGACCGTCCCCGCGACGGCCAGCCGACCGATGTCGCCGCCCGGGAAAGACAGTGGCGAGACGACGTGGCTGTCCGTCGTGACGACCACCGACTGGTCGCCGACCTCGTGGACGGACCCGTCGTCGAGCGCACCGAGGCCGACCGCGAGTTCTGCTCCGCCGGCGTCGTCGAACCGGGAGAGGACGCTGTCCTCGAGGAACGCCCGGGTCTTCCCGGTGCCAGAGCCGTGGGCGACCGTCACGGTCTCGTCGTCGCTCATAGGTCCGGTTGCCCCCCGTACTCGTGGGCTATCTTGCAGGTGCCCTCGTCGGACACCATACAGGCCCCGACCGGGTTCGACGGCGTACACTCCTCGCCGAAGAGGTCACACTCCTCGGGGGAGGCCGTTCCGGCCATGATGTCGCCACAGATGCACGACTCGGTGAGCGGGTCGCCCGCGCCGTCGACGGCGTCCACGTCGAACTGCCGGCGAGCGCTGTGGGCCGCGTAGTCGTCGGCCAGGACGAAGTTGGCGTCCGGGATGTCCGCGATGCCGCGCCACTCGCCGGACGTGCGCTCGAACACCTCGTCGATGGCGCCCATCGCCGCCTCGTTGCCCGCCCGCGAGACGCCCCGCGGGTAGGCGTTTTCCAGGCCGCTCTCGCCGGCCTCGATGAACTCGAGGATGGCCCGGACGCCGTAGAGCACGTCGACCGGTTCGAAGCCGCCGACGACGACCGGGAGGTCGTACTCCTCGACGAACTCCTCGAAGAGGCCATACCCCGTGATAGTCGCCGCGTGGCCGGCCGCGAGGAAGGCGTCGACGTCGGTGTCGGGCATCTCCGCGACGACCTCCATCGCCGGCGGGACGTACTTGTGCGCCGAGAGGACGTAGAAGTTCTCGGGCGGGTCGGCCTGCAGGACGGCCGCCGTCGGCGCGGCCGTGGTCTCGAAGCCGGTCGCGAAGAACACGACGTCGCCGTCGGTCTCCTCGGCGAGGTCGACCGCCTCGCTGGCGCTGTAGACGACCTCGACCGGAGCGCCCTCGGATTTGGCGTCCGCGAGGCTCTTGACGGTGCCCGGCACGCGGAACATGTCGCCGTAGGTCGCGACGGTCTTGCCGGCTTCGGCGAGCGCCACCGCCTCGTCGACCTCGGGCATGTTCGTCACGCAGACCGGACAGCCCGGCCCCATGGTCACCGCGAGGTCGTCGGGGAGCATGCTCCGGAGCCCGAACTTGGCGATGACCTGCTCGTGGCTCCCGCAGACGTGCATGATTTCGACGGGCTCGCCGATTCGCTCCATCCGGGCGGCGATGTCGTCGGCGAGTTCCTCTGCAACCTCCGGGTCGCGGAACTTCAGCTCCTCGGCGCCCGCGCTGTCAGTCGTCATCGCCCTCACCCGGGACTTCGGCGTCAGGTTGGCCGTCACCGAGGTCGATGTCCGCGCCGCGGGGCGCACCGATTTCGTCGAGCGCTTCGTCGACGTCGTCGCCGAACAGCGACTCGTAGATGGCCATCGTCTCCTCGACCTCGCGGTCGGGTATCTTCCGTATCGCGAAGCCGGCGTGGTTGAGTATGTGGTCGCCGACCTCGACGGCGTCGCCGACCACGTCGAGGCGGACGCGGCGCTCGACGCCCCAGAAGTCGGCCACGGCCTCGTGGCCGTCTATCTCCGTGACTTCGCCGGGCACGCCGAGACACATCAGGGGTCACCCCCGTCGACACCCGCCTGCGTGCCGACGAGTTCGGGGTCGCCGGACAGCAGGCGGTCCGGCCGGAAATGCCCCTTGACGTGGTGGCCGTCGGCCTCGTGGTCGTCGATAGCGTCCTTGTCTATCTGTTCCTCGCAGTCGGTGCAGTACCAGTTGCCTTTCATCCTTCGAGTCGGGTTTCGATACGCGAGACGAGGTCGGGCAGCGCCGCCGCGACCGTCTCGGACAGTTCGATAGCCGGTTCGAGCCGTTCGGGGACGACGCCGACGAGAAACACCTCCGCGGGGAGGTCGTAGGCGGCGTCGCCGACGGCGAGCGCGTCGCTGAAGCTGAAATCGTGCATCGTGACCTCCGGCGCCGCCTCGGGCTGGTCGTGGAGTCGAAACTCGCGGACGGTCCCCGGCGCCTCGTCGAGGGCGAGCGCGTCGACGACGACGGCCCGGTCGGCCCCGCTCATCGCCTCCAGGGCCAGGAACGCGGTCGTTCCGGCGTGGGTGGCGGTCACACCGCCGGGGAGCGAGCGGTCCCGCAGACGCTCGACGGCGTGGTAGCCGACGCCGTCGTCGCCCATGACCATGCTCCCGACGCCGACGACGGCCTGTTCGGCGGCGGCCGGCTCCGCGGCGGTTGCCTCACCGCTCGTCGTCATCGTCCTCCCCGAGAACGTAGGCGTCCATGTCGCCAAACACCATCGACCTGAGCGTCTCCCGGTTGCTCGGCAGGACGGCGAAGTACACGTGACCGACGACCATCGCGACGATGAGGAAGAAGGTAAGCAGGTGTATCTGTTTCAGGAGGACGATGTTCAGCCAGCCGTCCAGAAAGCCGAGCAGGTCGACCCACCAGACCGGGTCCGGTCGCATCTCCCGATACATGCCGAAGCCGGTCAACGCGAGCACGCCGAACAGAATCGACACCCACCAGAAGAACGTCTTCTGCATCGGGTGGTAGGCGACCCAGTCGCCGTCCTCCTCGTCGTAGGTCTGGCGCGCTTCGTGGTAGCCCGGGATGTACGATTTCAGGCCGACAAAGGCCTGTCCGACCCGCAGGGCGACGCGGATATCGGAGAGCTCCGCCAGCTGACGGTGGCCGTCGACGTACACGTGATACAGCGGAAACAGGACGAACAGGAACGCCATGAGCAGGATACCGGCCCACATGTGCAGCCCGAAGGCGAGGTAGTAACCGTCCCAGGGGACGACGTTGAGCGGGCCGTAGGTCCCCGTCCAGATGGCGTAGCCGGTCCCCATCAGAACGAACATCAACAGCGCCTGGGTCCAGTGCGAGAGTCGCGCCCCGAGACCGTGTCGCTCCACGGTCACCCGGCCTTTCAGCGCCTGCACCCGGCTGTATCGGTCGTCGGCGTCCTCCGGCGGCGCGAGCACCGAGTTGACGAGCGAGACCAGCCGCTGGCGCCGGCCGGTCGCCTCGTCGCCCGACTCCGAGGCCGTCACGGGTCGTCGACCTCCTCGCCGGCGATGGGCGTGTCGCTGGCGGCCCCCAGGGCGCTGCCCGGCGACGCCGGCGTAATCTCTTCGGTGTAGCTGTCCGTCGGGCTCTCGACGTGGACCGAGCAGGCCAGACACGGGTCGAACGACCGGACCGTCCGCATCACGTTTATCGGGTTCTCTACGTCGTCGACGGCCATCCCTTCGACAGCCGTCTCGAAGATGCTCGGCGTCCCCGACTCGTCCCGTGGGCCGAGGTTCCACAGCGTCGGCGTGATTATCTGGTAGTTGGTGATGGTCCCGTCCTCGATTTTCACCCAGTGGGAGAGCGCCCCCCGGGAGGCCTCCCAGAGGCCGACACCTTCGCCGCTGAAGTCGTCGCTCCAGCCGTTGTTGACCGTCCCGTTCGGGTCGATGTCGTCGAGGACGTCCAGAATCTGGTCCCGGAGGAGCAACGCCTCCTGGGCGCGGGCGATGAGGCGGTTGAGCGTGCTGCTTTTCGTCGGGTCACCGCCCAGCGTCGCCCGGAGGTCGAAGGGGTCCTGGTCCGTGACGATGAGACGGGCGAGCGACCCAGTCTCCATGTTCATCCCGTCGTACCGCGGAGCCTTCCCCCACGAGTACGCGCCCTCTTTGTCGGGTGCTGGCTTCGGCGGTGATTCCTCCATCGGCGGGCCGCCGGAGTCGTCCGTGTACCACGAGTGAGCGGTGCTCTCGGTGATGGCGTTCTTTATCTCCTCGTCGCTGGGGTGGGAGAGCTCGCCGTCGACGTAGACGCCGGACGGGACCTGGTCGTCGCCGTTCTCGTCGGGATAGATGCCGTTGCAGTAGTACCGGCCGGGGCCGACGCCGAAGTCGTCGGCGCCGGCGTCCTTGGCGGCGAAAAGAATCGACACGATGTCGTGGAGCCCCTCGCCCAGCGAGGCGTCGAACTCGTCGTTTCGGACGTTCTCGATTACGTCGGGGACGGCGTCGGTCGGGCCGAGCCAGTCGCTGACGAACTCGACCTGGTCGCGAATCTGCTGGAGCTTCTCGGTCGTGGGGTTTGCGGACATCCCACCCGGCGCGTACGTGAGCGGGTGAGGGGCCTTCCCGCCGAACTCGGCAAAGCCCTGGAGGAGCTTGCGCTGGGCCTCCAAGGCGGCCGTGTACCCCTCGCCCTCCATGGGGTCGATGCGGGTCAGTCCCGTGTCGGCAACGGCGTCGCTGTAGTCCGGCCCGACGAGAGCGAACATGTGGACGGCGTGGTTCCACAGGGTCGCCATGCGTTCGAGCAGGTTCCGCATCTTCCGTGCGGTCTCCGGGATACCGTCGAAGACGCCGGCGTTCTTCGCGGCGTTCTCGATGGCCAACAGCGACGTCTGCCGGTGGACGGTGAAACAGACGCCACAGACGCGCTGTGTGAACACCGGCGCGTCGGACGGCGGCCGGTTCAACACGACCAGTTCCATGCCGCGGAACATGTCCATGTGGCTCTTTGCCTCCGTGACCGCGCCGTTCTCGACGTGCAGCGTCGTGCTGTGGTGGCCCTCGATACGGGTCGTCGGGTCGATTTCTATTTCCGGCATTGGTCAGGTCTCCGTGTCGTCCGTCTGGCAGCCACAGGCGCTGCCACAGCCACACCCGTCCGTCCTGGGCGGCTGTTCGTTCTCCCCAGCGGCCTCGCCGTCGGCCGATGGCTCGTCGGTGTCACCGTACCCCATCGCTTTCCGTGCGGCGTGGGCCCCGACCCCCGCGACCGTCGCGCCGACGGCGGCCTTCCCGGCCGTTTCGATATCGGTCATCAACAGGCCCTGCTCCTCGATTGGCTCGTAGAACGGCGTCATGTTGTCCCAAAAGCCCGGCTCCATACAGCCGATACACGGCGCGCCGACGTTCCGACAGACGCTCGTCCCGTCGTTCCAGAGGCGAACGGAGTCGTCACAGTGACAGTACGGCCCCTTGCAGCCGACGGTGTAGAGGCACTTCTCGGAGTCCTCGCCGACGTGGTCGACGAACTCGCCGCGGTCGAAGTATCCGCGCCGCGAACACTGGTCGTGGACGAGCGGGCCGTAGAACGCCTCGGGCCGATTGAACTCGTCGAGTTCCGGCGTGTGTCCGTTCAACAGCGTTGCGACCGTCAGCAGGACGTAGTCCGGGTGTGTCATACAGCCCGGGACATTGATGACCGGCAGCCCGGCCCCGGAGGTGAAGTCGGGGCCGAGAACGCCCTGGTCGCCCTGCTGGTGAGTGTACTGGACGCCCTTCGCGCCGGTGACGTTCGTGTCCAGCCACGGACCTTCCTCGGGGTCGTCCATGACGGCCGGCGCGCCGTTCTCGGCTGACTGCCAGCCGCCGTAGCAGGCACACGTGCCGATGCCCATGACGTACTCGGCCTCGGGCGCGAGCTCTTTCACCCAGTCGACGATGGGCTTGCGACGCCCCCGCTCGTCGCGACCGAACGTCGCTGCGGAGGGTATCTTTGTCGGAATAGCCCCCTCAATCATCAGGATGTCCGGCGAGTCGCTCATCGCGTCGATAGCCGCCTGCCCGGTTTCGGCCATCAGCTCGGGGTGGTAGGTCACGTCCAGCTTGAACTCGGAGACCGCCTCCTCGAGGCTCGGTGACGTCCCCTGCAGCGTGGACATCGTACACGCCGAACAGGTCTGTCCCTGGAGCCAGACGACCTCCTTCGAACCGTTCGTCGCGCGGTTCAGCGCTGTCGCGACATCCGAACTGTACTGGGTGATGACAGAGCCAGCGGCGGCCGTCCCGACGAGCTGTAAGAAGTTCCGCCGTGTCGTCCCTGACCCATCTCCCGATACATCAGACTGAGCCATGTCCGGGTGCTGACATGGGCAATTAATAAACGTAGTAACGCGTTCCTAGAAACTGAGAACGGGGCGCCGAAACAAAAATTACAAATGTTTTTTCGCCACCTCGGCGGCGCTGTCAAACGGGTGTGACTGCGCCATCACGAACTACAAAATACAGGCAGCGCGGGTAACTGTCATCCGGCGAACTCTGACCGACGGCGGCTGTCCTCGCTAGTCCGACCGCCGCTGCGTTGGCGTGTCCGGTCGCGTCCGCCTGCTCTCCCGATAGACGTCGCCAGCGGGCTCGCTCGTGGCGACGAACGTTCCCAGCGTCACCCCGTAGATGGCGTGGCCGACATGAAACACCAGCGCGTCTTCGGACTGGAGTTCCCGCCCGAGGAGTCGGACGAAGACGACCCGGGAGCCAAACGCCGAGAGGGCGAGCGCGTACCCCAGCCCGCTCAGAACGCTCAGCCGTTCCCGCGTGACGGGGTCGCTCACGTCGGCGAAACTCGTCACCAGCCCGTAGACCACACAGCCGACGGCCCCGTAGAGGAGATGCAAGAGCAGTCCCGGGACCAAGTACTCCTCTACGTCGCCGCCGCCGACGTAGCGGGCCCAGAACTCGGCCGTCGGCGGGAGCGCTTTGAACGCCGGGAGCCGATAGACGGTCATCACGACTGTGGCGGCGAGCCCGCCGATACAGCCGCGGACGCCGGACCGCAGCAGCCGCGACCGTGACGGGACGCGGAGCATCCGGTCCTCGGCCTGTCGGTTCCGTGACGCCGTTCGGTGACGGGCAGACATTGTTCTGTATTGATATATTTGCCGCGGCCATTTCTATCTGCGGGTGGCCACCCCGACAGCCCTAACTACGCCGTGGGCGTAGCCGGTGGCATGACTACCGAAGACGCCCAAGCGGCGGCCGGTACCGCCGAGGGGCAAGGTCCCGTGGAAATCGACGAGGAGATGGCCCGCCACCTCGCGAACAAGCGCGAGGAGCTGTTCGAGAAGTTCGGTATCCGCGACGAGTTCCCGCCGGAAGTGCTCGAAGAGGCCGAAGAACGGACACAGAACGTCCAGGCCGATATCGAGCAAGGAATCGATGAGCGCGAGGACCTCCGGGAGATGACCACCTGGACGACTGACCCCATCGACGCCCAGGACTTCGACGACGCGATCTCCATCGAGGAGCGGGACGACGAGTACGTCCTCTGGGTCCACATCGCCGACGTGACCCACTACGTCAACCCGGAGACGGCGATGTGGGAGGAGGCCGTCGAGCGGGGCAACACCGTCTACCTCCCGGACTACACCATCCACATGCTCCCGCCGGTGCTGGCCGAGACGGTCTGCTCGCTTGTGCCAAACGAGGAGCGACTCGCCCACACCGTCGAGATGCACCTCGACAAGGAGAACTTGGGCTACGAGAACATAGAGATATACAAGTCCGTCATCGAGAGCGACGCCCGCCTCACGTACACGGAGGCCGAGCGCATCCTCGACGACCCCGACAGCGCCGACGACCTGCTCGAAGACACGAGCGTCGACCTCGCCGAGAAGACCGAACTCGTCTGGGAGCTGGCCGACCGGATGCACGAGCAGCGCAAGGAGGAGGGGTCGCTCGTCCTGAACCCGGCTCGTGACCGCGCCCACACCATCATCGAGGAGTGCATGCTGAAAGCGAACAAAGCGGTGACCCACGAGCTGATGTGGAACCGCGGAGTCGAGGCGATGTACCGCGTCCACCCCCAGCCAAGCCCCGACGAGTGGGACGAGGCCCTCGTCGAGATTCAGGAACTCGACGGCGTCTCGATTCCGGGGTCGGCCTGGGACGACCCGCGCAAGGCCGTCAACGCCACCCTCGAGGAGGCCCCGGGGCGCCAGCTCGACAAGATTCAGTGGGCCGTGATGAAGGTGATGCCCCGCGCGAAGTACATGAACGACCCCTTCGGGGGCCACCACGCGCTGAACTTCGAAATCTATGGCCACTTCACCTCCCCGATTCGGCGGCTCTCGGACCTCATCAACCACTGGATAGTCTACAGCAACGACGTGCCCGAGGACCTCATCGCGCTGTGTGACCGCGCCAGCGACCGCCAGAAGGACGCCGAACAGTGCGAGCGGGAGTACAAGCAGTTCTTAGAGGAGGTCGGGCTGGACCCGT
>JBEQBH010000022.1:0-9589 GCA_041639955.1 Halobacteriales archaeon
GAACGATAGTCGAGGCCGTTCGGGAGTCCGTGATGTGGTAGGTGGGAATCACGGTCAGCCCGCCGTCCCGAACGAGCTGGGAGACCTGGTCGGTGATGGGGCGGGCGTCCTGGTCGAAGACGCCGCCAAAGCCCCGCACCCGCCGCTTGACGGCGTCGAAGGTGGCCTCGTGGATGTCGCCGGTCTCGTCGAGCTCCTCCTTGAGCGCGGGGTCCGACAGGAAGGTCGTGAACTGGTCGTAGGTGCCACCCCGGCCGAACTCCCGTTTGAACCGCGGGAGCAGGGTGTTGACGAGGGCGCCGTACTGGTTGTCGTTGAGGCTGGAGCCGGCGATGAGCCACGGGTTCGAGTGGACCAGCGAGAAGGGGATGGTGAACTCGACCTGCTCGGCGCGGTGGTGGCTGGCGCTGTACTCCGCGCCGGCGACTTTCGGCACGAACGCGACGGTGTCGTCGTGGCCGCCGGTCTTGACGCCCTCGCGCTCACAGCGCCGGGCGAACTCGTCGGTCATCTTCGGGTTGTCGTCGTGCATCTGGGCGTACTCGTCCTGGGGGTCGAACTGGACGACGGCGAGTTCGGGCGTGCGCCCGTCGCCCATCTCGTAGGTCCGGCCCAGATACTGCCGGAGGACGTTCTTCGAGCTGTGGGTCTTCCCCGAGCCGGTGCCGCCGGCGACCAGCGTGTGCCGGAAGACGAGCGGGTCGCCCGACTCGTAGTCGTCTTTCAGCCGGTAGTCGATGGTCGGGGGCTCGGCGCCCGTCCTGACCTTCTCGCCGCCGACGGAGAGGTGGCCCAGGAAGACGCCCTCGGCCGGAATCTTCAGCCCGGTCTTGATTTCGGATTTGTCGGTCGCTTCGCGGACGACGGTCTCGGGCTTGGGGACGCGGTCGGTCATCCGGCGTTTGAGTTCGCCATTGTCGGAGTACAGCACCGCGATGGGGTCGAGCGTCGCCATGAACTTGAAGTCCTGCTCGTCGATGCTCGACTCCCGCATCGCGCGGCGCGCGTGTATCTCCGTGGCGTCGTCGGCGCGGAACTCCTGGGCGTACTCCAGAGCGGAGATGCGACAGAAGAGCCGCTCACCGTCCGGATAGGGGACCAAGAGGTACTTTCCGAGCCGCACCCGGGAGCGGTTCTGGACGGTGACGTAGGCACGGAGGTTGCACTCCTCGTCGTCCTCACTGATCCGGAGCCCGTCGGCCGCCGAGAGGACGCCAAGCCCGGTGTCGCTCCCGGCCGGCGCTACGTCCATGCTTTCGAAGTCGTCGTCGGTCGAAGTCACAGCGTCTGTGGCGCCGTCGACAGCGTCGTCGGCCCCCGTCCCGTCGGCCGGCTCGTCGCTGTCGTCGCCCCCGCCGTCGAAATCAGTGAAGTCCCCGAGGTCGGACATACCGCCACCCACGATAGCCGGGGATTAACACCTTTCCCCAGCACGCCGGAAGTGGAACGCTTACCCTTCTGGCCCACAGACCGACTCACATGAAGCCGGTGCGGCTGATGTCGTTCAACGTCCGGTACGACACCGCCACGGACGGCGTCCACAACTGGGCTCACCGCCGGCGGCTGGTGGCCGACACCATCCGGTACCACGGCCCGGACGTGGTGGGCGTCCAGGAGGCCATGACCCACCAGCTCCGGGAACTGGAGGCGATGCTCCCGGCCTACGAGTGGGTCGGCGACGCCCGCGATACGGTCGAGCCAAGCGGGGAACACACCGCCGTCGGCTACCGGCGGCGCCGCTTCGTCGCCGAGGGGACCGACACGTTCTGGCTCTCGGAGACGCCCGACAGGCCGGGCTCCGTCGGCTGGGACGCCCGCCACCCGCGGGTCGCGACCTGGGTCCGCCTGCGCGAGTCCGGGGCCGACCGCACCCTGGTCGTGTTGAACACCCACCTGGACCACTACGGCGACCGGGCCCGGCGGGAGGGTATCGCGCTGGCACTGGAGCGGCTGGCCGCCCTCGTCGACGACGAGGCGGTCGTCCTCAGCGGGGACTTCAACTGTGTCGTCGGCGGGCCGGCCCACGCCGCCGCCAACGGCTACGCCCTCGGCGGCGGGCGTCGGCTCCGCGACAGCCGGCAGCTGGCGCCCCACCGCCACGGCCCGACGACGACCCGGACCGACTTCGAGGAGCTGCTTCCGGACCTGGGAATCGACCACGTCTTCCTCAGCGACGACGCCGTGGTCACCGGCTGGTCGGCCGTCACCGACCGCGACGACGACCATTACGCCTCGGACCACCTGCCGGTCGTCGTCGACTGCAAGTTCTGACGCTGCCGACCGTCCGATGGCAGTGACGCTTTTGCCGGTCGGCGACCTATCGTCGGTTATGATACTCGTGTCCGGCACTGCGGGCGAGGCGGGGCTGACCGGGACGCTGTACGAACCCGGCGAAGCGCCGCCGTCGTACCGCGGGGCGCCCGAGGAGGGGTCACCGTACGTCTGGGTGTGTGACGCCTTCTACGAGGTAGAGAGCGGGGGCCAGGCCCAGACTATCGGCGACCGCGAGCTCCGGGTCGCGTTCGAATCGCCGGCGCCGCGGGGGTTCCCGGACCGGGTGGCGGCGCTGTCGGCCGCGAAAGACCACATCCGGACCCAGTTCGCCCGGCTGGGTGTCCCGGAGGGCGATGTCGACATCACCGTCGAGCGGACCGCCGACGCTTAGAACTTCTCCTCGATGGCGCCCCAGCGGAGGTCGTTGTAGGAGGCGTCGCGGTCGGTCTCGAACTCCCGCTCGATGCGGCGGGTGAGCTCCTCGCTGCCCTGGCGGTCGATGCTGGCGAGTTCGTCGGCCTTCGCGACCGCCAGGGGCGGCCCCTGTTCGGCGGCCACGTCGTGTAACAGCTGTCGCGTGAGTCGGGCCCGACACTCGGGATCTTTCGTGAACGCGTACGGCGCTTCCACCCGGAAGACGAGGTCCGTTCGGGGGTCGTAGACGACGAAGAAGGTCACCTCGTAGGCCTCCGGGTCGAGCGTTCGGTCGATACCTAAGGCGTCGCTGTCGGCGGCCAGCATGCCGTCGGTGCCCGCCCGCGAGCGGAACCAGTTGGTACAGGTCAGCGCGTCCGTTTGCCGGTCACCGTCGTCGTCCCGGCGTTCGAGCACGTGCCGGAAGAAGGCGCTGTCGCTGTTCCAGGGCGCCGCCGTCTTCTTGCGGACGACGCGGGTCAGGGGTTTGCGCGAGGAGGTCTTCACGAAGCCGACCATGGGGATGTCGCGCTCGACGAACCGCTCGACGAGCTCGATGTAGTTGCCCACGACGGATTTCGGCCGGTCGTCCTCGGACAGCAGGTCGGCGAGTTCGCTGTCCCGGTCGGCCCACCGGAGCAGCCCGGTCGGGTAGATGGGGCCGTCGAGCACGAACAGGTCCTCGACGGAGTCGGCGTTCAACAGCGCGTGTTCGCTCTCGGCCAGATACAGCGCCAGCGCGTGGACGACCCGCTGCTCGAAGCGGTCGACCTGGGGGGCGTCGAGCACCCGGCGACGGGCGTAGCCCCGGTCGTCAGCCCGCCACTCGTCGTCGAAGGCGAGCGTCGCGTCGTTCGAGTGGACCGCCATGATGATGGTCCGGCCGCGGTGGAGGTCGACGTCTGACGGCGTCGCGCTTATCGCGGCCTGGGCCACGTCCAGTACCAGCCCGTTCTTGAACGTCGTGGGATTGATAGTGCCCGAGTCCAGCCCGTGCTGAGTCGGGAACGGCGGGTCCGTCAGCGCGACGTCCTCGATGGGGACTTTCCGGCGGCGCTGCTCGCCAAGCGGGACGAGTATCTCGCGACCGTCGGTGTCGTACAGCGGGTCGAGAAACGACGCCCACACGTCCTCGGCGGCGGCGCCCTGGTCGCTCGTCTCGACGGTCGCCCCCACCTGGCCGGCCAACTGGGCGATACCGTCGACGTGCACCGGGTCCAGCGTCATGTGCGTGGGTTCGCCGGTGTCGGTATAACTCTGGTGGGCTGGCGGCCCCGCTCAGAGTCCTTCGACGATCTCAGTGCCGCTGACGACCTCCGGGATGACGACCGTGTCGGCGCCGATACGCCGGGCGGTGGACTCGTACAGCTCGTCGCCGACGCGGACGACGAGGTGTGCCTCGGGCGCTATCTGACTCGCCGCGACGCCGATTTGGATGTTGGCGCTGGAGTCGTCGATAGCGGCGACGACCACGTCGGCCCGTTCGACGCCGGCCTCCCGCAACACTGGCTCGCGGCGTGCGTCGCCGTCGACGACCAGCACCGACTCCTCCATTCGGTCGCGCTCCGCGTCGTCGCTCTCGATGACGACCACGTCACGGCCCTCTGCTCGGAGCTGCTGTGTGACTGTTCGGCCGAACATCCCGTGGCCACAGATGACGACGTGGTCGCGTAACTGGGCTATCGTTCGCTCGGTTTGCATTGTTTCGAGTCCCTCCTGTAGGCGCCCGTCGAAGGCGGCGTCCAGCGCCGACTCCCCGACCCAGATACCCGCGAGCAGCAGCGCGGTGAAAGCACCGATAGCGAACGCCTTGGTCGCCCGCTCGGGCCCCGCGTGGTGTTCGAAGTACAGCTCGATGCTCGTCGGGTCGAGCAGCCAGAAGACGGCGTCGACGACGCTGATACCGACGAGCGCGACGAAGCCGGCGACGCTGGCGGCCACCACGCCACCGAAGACGGCGAGCGGTAGCGCCGCTGCCCGGACTCGCTCCCCGACTGAACCGACGGGTCCCGATACCACGGCCGGCTGTTGGTGGGGTGACAAAAAAGCACACTGGCACAACAGTTAGGGTCGTGCTCCGGCTACCCAGTGGTAGTGCTGTGTATGCTGCCCCGACCCCGCACCGGAGGCCGCTGACGTGGTCGTCTTCGACGTGCTCTACGTCGGCGTCGCCGTCGTCGCGCTCTGGTTTGGCGCCGACCAGTTCGTCACCGGCGCCTCGCGGGTCGCCCGGCGACTCGGCGTCCCGGGGCTCGTCGTCGGGCTCACCGTCGTCGCCTTCGGCACCTCTGCCCCGGAGTTCGCGGTGACGATAGACGCCGCGGTGGCCGGCCAGTCGGATATCTCCGTGGCCAACGTCGTCGGCTCGAACGTGTTGAACCTCGGCGTTATCCTCGGCGGCGTCGCGCTGGTGCGGCCGCTCATCACCTCACGGACGCTCGTGGCCCGCGACGGGGCGCTGCTCGTCGCCTCGACCGTGGTCTTGCTCGCGGTCGCCGCCGACGGGCGGCTCTCGGCAGTCGAGGGCGCGCTGTTGTTCGGTTCGCTGCTCGCCTATCTGCTCGTGCTCGCCCGCGCGGGCTCGGACGACACGACTACCGTGGCCGAGCCGTTCCACCCGCCCGACGCCGGGCGACTCGTCGTCGGGCTCGCTTTGGTCGTCGGCGGCGGACACCTGCTGGTGGTCTCGGCCGTCGACATCGCGCGGGCCGCCGGCGTCTCCGAGTGGGTCATCGGACTCACTGTCGTCGCCGCGGGCACCTCGCTTCCGGAGTTTGCCACCTCGCTGGCCGCCGCCAGGGCCGGCCAGACCGGCATCTCCGCGGGGAACCTGGTCGGGAGCTGCATCTTCAACGTCCTCGGCGTGCTTGGACTGGCCGCGCTCGTCCAGCCACTCACCGTCTCGCTGGCCGGCGTCGAGGGGACGGCGTGGCTGCTTGGCACCACCGTGCTGGTCGTGGTGTTGTTCTACACCGAAGAAACGCTCAGCCGGGTCGAGGGCGGGTTGCTGGTCGCCCTCAACGCCGCGAACTGGTTCCTGAACCTCCTGTGACTACTCCTTGCCCGACTCCTCGCGCAGCAACCGCTCGATGGCCTCGGCGATCTCCTCGTAGGACCCCATCGAGAGGCCGTCGGTGGTGATGAGCACGCCCTGGCGGTCCGTGGTCGCCCGGAGCAAGTAGCCGTTCTCGAAGGCCCGGACAGTGAACCGATAGTCGCCGAGTTCGGACTCCTGGTAGGCGTTTTTGGTCTGTTTGTAGCCCTGCCACTCGTGGCCGACGAAGTCGTTGAGGTCCGCGTCCCGCTGTAAGTCCTCCCGAAGATAGAGCTGCTCGAAGTTCGCCCGCGTGAAGTAGGTTACCGACCGCAGCGAGTCGCCCGTTGCTGTCCGAGCTGTCGTGACGATGCTGTCGGCCAGATCGTCCGAGAGGATGTTTCGCGTCATGCCAGTAGGGTGACGGGCCACCCTCTTAACCTCGGTGCTCCCGGCTATCGAACGTGATAGTCTCGGACTCTCGCAGTCCTCACGACGACGGTGGCACCCCGAGATGCGTGGCACTACCCGGGGCCCAGAACTACCCGGACCGAAGGGCTATTACCCGCTCGTGAGACGGTTCGAGTATGCAAGTCGGACTCGTAATCCTCGACGGCTGGGGACTGAATCCGGACGAGAACGTACGGGACGCCGTGGCCGCGGCCGAGACACCCAACTTCGACCGGTACCGCGAAGCCGGAGCGGACTCGACGCTGACGACACACGGCCGCCGGGTAGGGCTGCCCGAGGGCCAGATGGGCAACAGCGAGGTCGGCCACCTCAACATCGGCGCCGGCCGCGTCGTCAAGCAGGACTCGGCCCGCGTCTCCGACGCCGTGGCCCGCTCGCGCGGCAATAGCCCGCCGGACGAGGACGACCAGGACCCGCCCTTCTTCGAGAACGAACAGCTCCTCTCGGCGTTCGAATATGCCGAGGAACACGGCGGGAAGGTCCACTTCATGGGCCTCGTCTCGGACGGCGGCGTCCACTCGTATCAGGACCACCTCCACGCGCTCATCGAACTCGCAGACGAGCGCGGGACCGAAGCTGTGACCCACGCCTTCACCGACGGCCGCGACACCTCGCCCAAGGGCGGCGAGGGTTACCTCTCGGAGCTTTCGGCCCACGCCGAGACCCACGGCACCGGCCACGTCGCGACGGTGACTGGCCGGTACTACGCGATGGACCGCGACCAGAACTGGGAGCGGACCCGGAGAGGCTACGACGCCGTCGTCGACGCCGATGGGGACCACCGGGTCGAGACGGCCGTCTCTGCGGCGACCGACTCGTACGCCCGCGACACTACTGACGAGTTTATCGAGCCGACCGTCGTCGGCGACTACGAGGGGATGGACGACGGCGACGCGGCCGTCTTCTTCAACTTCCGCTCTGACCGCGCCCGTCAGCTCTCCCGGATGCTCGCGGACATCCGCCCCGACGCCTGGGGCGCCGACACCCACCCCCCGGATGTCCGGCTGGTGACGATGACCCAGTACGACGCGACCTTCGACCTCCCCGTCGCCTTCCCACCGAACCAGCCCGCCGACACCTACGGTGAGGTGCTTTCGGCGGCCGGCCTCACCCAGCTTCGCCTCGCCGAGTCCGAGAAGTACCCCCACGTCACCTACTTCCTCAACGGCGGCCGCGAGGTCGAGTTCGAGGGCGAGCGCCGGGAAATCGTCCAGAGTCCGGACGTGCCGACCTACGACCTCCAGCCCGAGATGAGCGCGCCGGAGGTCACTGATACGGCTATCGACGTTATCGACTCCGACGACCCCGACGCGCTCGTGTTGAACTACGCTAATCCCGATATGGTCGGCCATACCGGCGACTTCGACGCCGCCGTCGCGGCCGTCGAAGCCGTCGACGAACAGCTCGGTCGGCTCGTCGAGGCCATCCACGCCGCCGGCGGCCACGTGCTCGTCTGTGCCGACCACGGCAACGCCGACGACATGGGCACCGAGGACGACCCACACACCGCCCACACGACCAACCCCGTTCCGTTCATCTACGTCGCGCCCGACGGGACCGCCGACGGCCTGACCGCTCGCGACGGCGGCACACTGGCCGACCTCGCACCCACGATGCTCTCGCTCATCGACGTCGACCGGCCCGAGGCGATGACCGGCGAGCCGCTGGTCGAGTAGCTACTCGTTCTTCGAGAGGTACCGCGGCGGCACGCGCTCGGTGGTGTAGGTCGCGTCGCCTCGCTTTGCGATGTCGTGGCCGTCCCGTTCCATGCCCGCCGCGTCGACTTCGAGCACGACGGGCTCGTCGGCGTGGCGACTGCCCACCTCACGCGCCGTCTCGACGCTCTCCGAGAGATGTACCAGCTGGCGGTTCATCGGCCGCAGCCCCTCCTCGCTGATAGCGTCGACGTTCCGGGGCGCGGTGCCGTGATACAGCGTCCCCGGTATCGCCCCGTCGCCGCCGTCGAGGGCCACGCCGACCGAGTGGCCGTAGGCCGCCCATACGCGGTCAGGCCCGCCGCCGGTGCCCGGGTCCCGCTCGAACCGCCCTTTCGGGTCCGTCGCCAGGACTCCCTCGACTATCTCACGGTCGGACCAGCCGTACTTCGCCTCCACGGCGGTGACGAGGGCCGGCAGCGGCGTCCAGCCCGCCTCGTCGAGTTCCAGGCCGGCGTCGCCGGGGAAATGTCTGAGCGCGCCCGAGACGAACTTCGAGAGCTGTCGGCGGCGGCCGCCGTCGAGCACCCGCTCGCCGGCCGCACCACAGCGCGGACACCCCTCGCCATCGAAGAAGCCGTGTCTTTCACACGTTCGAACGTCCGCTGGCATAGGTATCGGTCGGCAGCCGTCGGTGAAAAGCCTCCTGCCGCCGTAGGACACAGTGTCACAACCCACAATCGGTCAGCTCTCCGTGGCCTCTCCGGACATCGAGGCCCGTGGCCAGATGCAGACGGCGTCGCTGGCGGCGAAGTTTCACGAGTCGATATCGGACATACATTTAACACGGTGATGGTGAAAGATTCGACTAGACGCGGGCTTGCACTTTACCGGCGGGCTGCCGTGATACCTTCCCCGAACTCGGTCACCGCCGGGAGACCGCTCACGCCGGACTCCCTCTCACACTATGAGACCGCTTCGCTCAACGACTCACACACGGCCGAACGACCGCGCTGTCAGCTCAGTCATCAGTATCGTCCTGCTGGTCGCCGTCACTATCGTCTTGACCACCGTCATCGGGACCTACGCGCTCGGTATCACCGACGAGACCAGCGAGAACGTCCCCTCGGCGTCGTTCGAGGTCGTCCGCGAAGACGTCGATTTCGCCGGCGCGACGTACAATATCGTGTTCCTCCAGCACGAGTACGGCGACAAACTCGACGCCAAGAATCTGCAGGTCAGGGTCAACGGGAAGCAGGCGTGGGACGTCGCGGGCATGGACGACGGCAGCGGCCGGACGGTCAAACCGACCGACGGGGCCGGAACGCTGCAGTCGGGGTCACGGTTGCGGCTCGTCTACTGGCCGAACGTCTACACGAACCATCCGATTCCCGATGGCGACCTGTACAAGACCAATTCCGGTGGGTGTGGCGCCGTGCTGACGACCAGCGACACCGGCGACTGCGAGCTCAACGACGACATCGTCGGCCGCGAGGAGTCCGCGACGATAAAGGTAATCTACGAGTCGCCAAAGACCGGCGAGACAGTCACCCTGGACACGCTCGAGGTCTCGGCCCGAATCTGACGCTGGTGCACCGACACCGCGCGTCTACCCGGTCCGAAAGGACACATCGAGCGTCGGCGCGGAGTGAGTCAGCGCCCCCATCGAGACGATGTCGACACCCGTCGCCGCGTAGTCGGGCACCGTCTCGACCGTAATCCCGCCGCTTGCCTCGGTGAG
>JBEQBH010000023.1:0-9557 GCA_041639955.1 Halobacteriales archaeon
ATCCCCGCGTACAACGAGGCCGACACTGTTGGCGGCGTCGTCCGCGCCGCCCGCGAGTCGGCCGCCGACGTGTTGGTTGTCGACGACGGGAGCGACGACCGGACAGCGGCGGTGGCCGACGAAGCCGGTGCCACGGTGCTCCAGCACGAGGAGAACCGTGGTTACGGGGCCGCGCTGGGCACACTGTTTTCGGTCGCCCACGACCACGGCGTCGACCACCTCGTCGTCGTCGACGCCGACGGACAGCACGACCCGACCGACGCGCTGGACCTCGTCGCCGCCCAGCGTTCCTCCGGCGGCGACATCGTCATCGGAAGCCGCTTCGTCGATGGCGCACAGACGGACATGCCGCTGTATCGGCGGTTCGGATTGGGCGTCATCAACGGGCTCACCGGCGCCGCGCTGCGACTGGGCTACTCTTCGGACCGCGTCGCCGACACCCAGAGCGGCTTCCGGGCGTACAACGCCGCCGCCATCGAGTTGCTCGCCTGCCGTGCGGACCTGAGCGACGGGATGGACGCGAGCCTCGACATCCTGTTTCACGCCGCCGACGAGAACTACAGCTTCGCGGAGACCCCGGTCGACGTGACCTACGATGTCGCCGAAGCCAACACGCACAACCCCGTCGCCCACGGGACCGTCCTCGTCTCGAACATCTTCGGTCGCGTCCTCTCGGACCGACCGGGGCGGGTACTCGGTGTACCCGGCTCGCTCTGTCTACTGGTAGGGGGACTGCTCATGCGCGTCTCGATTACCGGGTTCACGCTGGTGTCGGCGTTCGTGCCGGTGCTGGTCACGGTCCTGCTCCTGATGGGCAGCGGGCTGCTCGGCGCCGCCCTGGCCATCGGTCCCCTGGCCCAGGCCAGTGAGTGACTATCCGGTATTGTCTCCGCTTCTGTTCGTGCAAATCTGACCCGAAGTGGTACGTAGACTATCCTAAGCTGTCACTGAAATCGAGAAGTCATCGTGTACTACGCGCTGCAGTGGCGTGCTAGCGGACCGTTTCCTCTCAGGTATCGGGGCCGTCCGCTATAGAGTCCATTACAAATAGATAAAGGGCGGGTTGGTTCTCCCATGACGCCCCGAATCGTCCTGGTGCTCGGAACGCGCCCCGAGATAGTCAAACTCGCGCCGATAATCAGAGCCTGTGACCGCGCCGCGGTCGAGTACAGCGTGGTGCACACGGGCCAGCACTACTCCGAGCGCCTGGACGAGGTCTTCTTCGACGACCTCGAACTGCCCGCGCCGGAGTACAACCTCGAGGTCGGTTCGGGCGACCACGCGGCACAGACCGGCGAGATGGTTGGCCGTCTCGGCGAGGTGTTCGAGTGGGAGTCCCCCGACGTCGTCGTCGTTCAGGGCGATACGAACTCGGCGTTCGCGGGCGGTGTCGTCGCGAGCAAGCGCGACACGACCCTGGCCCACGTCGAGGCCGGCCTCAGGAGCTTCGACCGGGAGATGCCCGAGGAGCTCAACCGGGTGCTCGTCGACCACGCCGCCGACCACCTCTTTGCCCCGACCGACGAGGCGGCCGACCAGCTCCGCACGGAGGCGATTCCCGAGGACCGTATCGAGGTGACCGGCAACACCGTCGTCGACGCCGTCAGGCAACACGCCAGGCTGGCCCGCGAGAAGAGCGACGCGCTCACCGAGCTTGACCTCCAGGGGGCGCCGTTTGCCCTGCTGACCGCCCACCGACCGGGCAACGTCGACGACCCCGAGCGGTTCCAGGGGCTGCTCGACGGTGTCGCCCGGTACGCCGACGACCGGGACCTCCCGGTCGTCTACCCGGTCCACCCGCGCTCGCGGGAGCGAATCGGCGACTACGACCTCGACGTTCCCGACGCCATCGACTGTGTCGAGCCGCTGAACTTCCTCGATTTCCTCCGGCTCGAAAGCGAGGCGACGGTCGCGTTCACCGACTCGGGCGGCGTCCAGGAGGAGGCCTGCGTCCTCGGGACGCCCTGTGTGACGATTCGGGGGAGTACGGAACGGCCCGAGACCGTCGCCGTGGGGTCGAACGTGCTCGCCGAGCCGACTCCGAGGAGTATCTCCGACGCCGCCGAGGAGGTACAGCGGGGGCCCAACGAGTGGGAGTCCCCGTTCGGGGACGGCCACGCGGCCGAGCGCATCCTCGAGACGCTCGGGGTCGACACAGCGGCGCTGTCAGAGGAGGTGCCGGTGTGACAACCGACTCAGTCAACGGTGGAGACGGTATGACGACCGTCTCCGTCCACGGGCTGGGCTACGTCGGTCTGCCGACGGCGGCGCTGTTTGCCAACAACGGCTACACCGTCTACGGTATCGACACCCAGCCCGACAAGCTCGAGCGGCTCCGGACCGAGGGCGCCGACTTCCGGGAGGCCGAACTCAACGACTACGTCGACCGCGTGCTCGGGACCGACGCCTTGCACCTGCGCGAGCGCCCGGTCCAGAGCGACTACCACCTCGTCTGCGTGCCGACGCCGTTCGACCACGAGCGAAACGTCGCCGACCTCTCCTACGTCCGGGCCGCCGCGGAGGGTATCGCACCGAAGCTCCGGCCGGGCGACACCGTCGTCGTCGAGTCGACGGTGCCGCCGGGGACCACCGCGAACGTCGTCGGGGCGACGCTCGAACGCAACGGCGACCTCCTCCGGGAGACGTTCAACCTCGCGTTCTGTCCCGAGACCGTGTTACCGGGGTCGATACTCGACGAGCTCCGGAACAACGACCGCATCGTCGGCGGCATCGACGACGAGGCGACTGCCGCCGCCCGCGACCTCTTTGCGGGGGCGGTCGACGGCGAGATTCACACCGCGCCCGACGCCGCGACGGCGGAGTTCGCCAAACTCGCCCAGAACACCCACCGCGACGCCAACATCGCCATCGCCAACGAACTCGCGAAGGTGGCCCGCGACCACGGCGTGGTCCCGCGGCCGGCGTTCGAACTCGCCAGCGAGCACCCGCGGGTCGACATCCTCCGTCCGGGGCCGGGCGTCGGCGGCCACTGCCTCCCGGTCGATCCGCTGTACCTCGGACAGCACTCCGACCACGTCGACCTCATCGAACGCGCCCGTGCGGTCAACGACGGGATGGTCGACTACGTCCGGGACCTGCTCGAAGACGGCCTCGGCTCGCTCGCCGAGACGCGCATCGCCGTCTTCGGGCTGGCTTACAAGGGGAACGTCGCCGACACCCGCAACAGCCCGGCCAAGCGGTTCGTGGCGACGCTCACCGAACTGCCCTCGGCTGTCGCGACCGACGGCGGCGAGGCGTCGGTCGACGTACGCGTCCACGACCCACACGTCAGCGACGCCGCGGCGGACCTGTACGACGAGTCGGCCGCCCTGGAGGGGGCCGACGCGCTGGTGTTCATGACCGATCACGACGAGTTCGCCGAGCTGGACCCCGAAACCGTGGCCCGACGGATGGACGACAACGTCGTCGTCGACGCCCGCGACCTCACCGACGAGTCCTGGCACGACGCCGGCCTCGACGTGCGACGGCTCTGAACGGACTCGAATCCGCCTGGCTCCCAACTGCTGAGAATCGAGTAGCCGTTTTTTCCAACTCGTCTCGCGACTCTCTACGATGGCACAACTCACAGAGATGGATGTCACCTCGTCAGTCGATGAGTTGATCGGGGAGACCCCCTTGCTCCGTCTCTCTGCGTTCGCCGATAATCTGCTCGGGAAAGTCGAGGGGCAGAACCCGTACTCGGTCAAGGACCGCATCGCCCGTGAGATTCTCGACACTGCCGAGCGCGACGGCGCGCTCGAACCGGGCGGGATGGTCGTCGAAGCCACGAGCGGGAACACCGGTATCGGCCTCGCGGCCGTCTGTGCCGCTCGGGACTACGAGTGTGTGCTGACAATGCCGTCCTCGATGTCCGAGGAGCGGCGGGCGATTCTCCGTGCGCTCGGGGCGGACCTGGAACTCACCCCCGCATCGGAGGGAATGACGGGGGCGAACCAGCGGGCGGCGGAACTCGTCGCCGAACACGAGAACGCGATACTGGCCAGTCAGTTCGACAACGAGGCAAACCCCACGGCCCACCGGCAGACGACGGGACCGGAGCTGTGGCGCGCGACAAACGGGGAGATAGACGCCGTCGTCGCGGGCGTCGGGACCGGCGGCACCATCACCGGTATCGCCGAGCACATCAAGGACGACCGGGGCAAGACGTCGTTTACCGCTGTCGCGGTCGAACCGGCCGAGTCGCCGACGCTCTCGGAACAGAGCGCGGCCAGTCACGACCTCCAGGGAATCGGTCCCGGGTTCCTCCCGGACGTGCTTCGCACCGAACTGGTCGACGAAGTCAGCGCGGTCGACGCGTCCGACGCGAAAGCTGCGGCCCGCAAGCTCGGCCGCTCCGAAGGGGTGCTGGTGGGAATCTCCTCGGGTGCTGCCCTCGCCGCTGCGGCTTCGTACGCCACCGAGCATCCGGACGAACTGGTCGCTGTTGTGCTGCCGGACCCGGGCGAGCGATATCTCTCGACGGACCTGTACGAAACCGCCTGACAAGCGCTGTCGGGCGTAGTATAGCGTGGACGGCCACCTACCCGTCGGAGATTATCTTGATGACGGCGCCCTCTTCGAGTTCGGTGTCGTCGCTGACGCGCCGCTCCTCGCGCGCGTCGACGGCGTGGGTGTAGCCGTCGCCGATGTCGGAGTGGACGGCGTAGGCGAGGTCCTTCGGCGTCGACCCGCGGGGGAGCAGGTGGGCGTCGGGGAGGACGTTACCCTGGCCGTCGGTCCACCGCGTGTCGTTCTGGACGGGGTAGGCGGTGATGTGGTCGAGTAAGTCGTAGACGGCGGTGTCCATAGCGCCCTGGACCCCCGTCCCGCCGTAGTCGGCCATCACCTCGCGAATCCGGTCCAGCCCCTGTCGCTGCTGGTCGCTCACGTCGCCGACGATGTCGAAGTCGGCGTCCCCGGGGTCGTAGTCGACGACGCCGGCCTCGGCCGCGTTGCGCAGGGCGAGTTCGCCGTCGGCGGTGGCGGGGACGACCACGTCGGCGGCCTCGCGCAGCCGTTCGACGTTGCCCTCCGGCGCGATGTCGGCCTTGTTGGCCACGACGACGATGGGTTTCGTGCGCTGGCGTATCTCGCGAGCCAGCGCCTCGCGGTCCTCGTCGCCCCAGGCGATCGGGTCCTCGGGGTAGTCCAGTTCTCGCAGGGTGCGGGCCACGTCGAGTTCGCTCGCACCGACGCCCGCAAGCAGGTCCACGAGCGACTCATCGAGCGCGAAGTCCGGCGAGCGGGACTGGCGTTCGATTGACTCCCAGTTGCGGTCCACGATGCTCGCCAGCCAGAGGTCCATCTCCTTCTCGATGAAGTCCACGTCCTCTAGGGGGTCGTGTTCGCCCACTTCGACGGGTTCGCCCTCGGCGTCGGTCCCGCCCGACGCGTCGACGACGTTCAGAATCACGTCGGCGTTGGTGAGTTCGTCGAGAAACTGGTTGCCAAGGCCCCGTCCCTCGTGGGCGCCCGGGACCAGCCCGGCCACGTCGATGAGTTCGACGGGGACGTACCGCTTCCCGTCGCGGCAGTTGTCACCCCCACAGCGCTCCTCGCGGTCGAGGCAGGGGCAGTCGGTACGGACGTGGCTCACGCCGCGGTTGGCGTCGATAGTGGTGAACGGGTAGTTCCCGACGTCGACGTCGGCCATGGTCGCGGCCTTGTAGAAGGTAGATTTCCCGGCGTTTGGCTTGCCGGCCAGCGCGATAGAGAGCATGCGACGACCTACCGCACTCCGGGAAAAGGGGGTTTCGGTCTACTCCGCAGTCGCCTGCTCCTCGCCGTCGGCCGGGTCACCAGTCTCGTCGGCCAGCGCTGTGTCGGTGTCGTCGGCCGACTCGCCGTCGCCGGTTGCGTCGCTGCGGTCTCCAGCCGCGTCGTCTGCGTGGTCCGTCTCCGTAGTGTCAGTGTCAGCTTGTTCCGTCGTCGGCCCGTCCTCGAGCGCGTCGGCCATCTCGGCCATCGCCTCGGCGTCCTCGTCGGGCCGGGTGAGCACCTCGTCGGTGTGCATCCGCATCTCCTCGCTCGCGCGAATCTTCCCGTCGATGGTGGCGTTCTCGTGGAGTGCAACGGTGTCGGCGGAGATATCGCCCCACACCTTCACGCCGGGGCCGATTCGGACGTCGCCGTCGCGGGTCGTCACGTCGCCCTTTATTTCGCTACCCTTGCCCAGCACGATGTCACCGCGGGCCCGCAAGCTCCCGAAGACGACGTTGTCACGGCCGACCTCCAGGGACTCCGCGCGGATGTTGCCGTGCAGGCGGCAGTCGTCGCCGACGACGGCGGGCGTCGACACCCGCCAGGCGTCGTCGGAGACGCTGGCGCCGCGGGGAATCAGTAGCGGCTCGTACTCGTCGTCGTCACCGAGCATCTCCGAGAGCACTTCCTCTGCGGCCTCGTCTTCGCCGATGCGAAGCAGCTGTGAGAGGTAGACAAAGAGGAAGACGATTGTCGGCATCGGGTTGCGGATGACTATCCAGCCGTTGGCCTCGAACCCCTCCTCGATGTCCACGTCGTCGCCGATGTCGAGGTCGCCCGCGACGCGAAGCTCGCCGCCGATGTGGACGCGCTCGCCGATGTAGGCGTCCTCGCCGACCAGAACGTTGTCGGCCACGTCACACCACATGTCGAGCCGGCAGTCGCCTTCGGCCTCGATACTGCCGCCAAAGCGGACCCGCTCGTCGGCGATGACCGACCGGCCGCGGACGCCGAACTCGACCGTGCTCTGGCCGCCGACCACCACGTCTCCGTCGGTCACGAGGTCGTGTTCCTCGACAGTCGTGCCGTCGGGAATCGAGAGTTCGGAGAGCGGGTCGGTGCCGAATTGCACACGTCATGTAGGCGTTTCGACGGTCTTAAAGCCTGAGGCCGCGCACGACGGGCGTCTGACGCTCGTCTGACGCCCGCATGCGAACCGGTGATGAACCGCGTGCCACCGGGTGGCAAATCCCCCGCGAGCGGGTACGCTTTTATCGGGACATCGTCTAGTACGGTTATGACCGTTCTCTCGTTCGACGACCAGGGCGTCGATGTCGTTTACGACGGCACGGAGTTCAGACTGGAGAAAGGGCTCATCGAGGACGCCGTCCAGAAGTCCTACCCCGACGTGACCGACCACGAGGTGCTCCAGATTGTCGAGCCCGACCCGTCGCTGTCGGGCGAACCGCGTCGCATCTCGGAGATTGTCGACTGAATATATTCCTTCGAAGGCTCCAAAACCGTCGTGGGTAACTGTCGAAGGGCCAATCAATCGGGTGTCGTCTGGCGATTGTTCTCTCGTGAAATCGTGGCAAAAACCCACAGTGGCGGCAATACTTTAAGTACTCGGGACGCACGCGAAGATAATGACGGATCCACGTATCGCGGGGGCCGGTGTGACGCAGTTCGGGAAATATCCCGAACGGACCGGGCGCGACCTCTTTGCCGAGGCCGGACTCGAGGCCATAGACCAGTCGGGGGTCGACCCCGACGACGTCGACGCACTGTACTACGGGAACTTCATGGGCGAACTCGCCGAGCATCAGGGCCACCAGGGGCCGCTGATGGCCGAGGCCATCGGTGTCGATGCGCCCGCCACACGTCTGGAGGCGGCCTGTGCCTCCGCCGGGGCCGCCGTGCGGGAAGCCGTCAAGACGCTTCGCAGCGGGGAGAGCGAGGTCGTCGTCGTCGGCGGGGCCGAGCGGATGACCAACATCGGTACCGCCGCGGCGACGGACGCCCTGGCTATCGCCGCCGACGACCTCTACGAAATCCGCGCCGGGATGACGTTCCCTGGGGCGTACGCGCTGATGACGCGGGCCTACTTCGAGGAGTTCGGCGGGAGCCACGAGGACCTGGCACACGTCGCGGTGAAGAACCACGAACACGCCCTGGTCAACGACCACGCCCAGATTCAAAAGGAGATAACCCTCGAAGACGCCCTGGAGGCGCCGACCATCGCGTCGCCGCTCGGGCTGTACGACTCCTGTCCCATCACCGACGGCGCCGCCGCGGCGGTGTTGACGACCGAGGCGTACGCGGAAGAACACGACCTCGACGCCCCGGTCGCTATCAGCGGCACCGGCCAGGGCGGCGACAACCTCGCCCTGCAGGACCGGCCCCATCTGGCCCGGACGCCCGCGGCGGACAAGGCCGCCGACGAGGCCTACGCCGACGCCGGCGTCGGGCCCGACGAGGTAGACGTCGCGGAGGTCCACGACTGCTTTACCATCGCTGAGGTGCTGGCCATCGAGTCGCTCGGGCTCTACGAGCCCGGCGAGGGCATCCACGCGGCGACCGACGGCGAGACGACCCGCCACGGCGAGATGCCGGTCAACCTCTCGGGCGGCCTCAAGGCCAAGGGCCACCCGGTCGGCGCGACCGGCGTCGCCCAGTTGGCCACCATCGCGTGGGTGCTCGAGGGCTCGCACCCGCGGGCCGACGCTGTCCCCGACGGCTCTGTCGGCGTCGCGCACAACGCGGGCGGCACCGTCGCTTCCACCACGGTCCACGTCCTGGAGGTGAAAGAATGACCGAGACTACCCGAAACGGCGAGTACGACGACTGGCTCGACAGTATCGAGGACGGCAACGGCTACTACGTCGAGTGCGACGAGGGCCACGGCTGGCTCCCGCCCCGCCGCATCTGTCCCGACTGTGGCTCCCGCGAACTGCACGACGAGCCACTGCCAGACAGCGGGACGGTCGCCACCCACACCACTATCACCGTGGCTACGCCCCAGTTCGAGAACGACACGCCCTACGTCACCGCTATCGCCGATTTCGGTCCCGTCTCCATCACCGGGCTGGTCCGTGGCGCCGACGACGTGGCTATCGACGATGTGGTCGGTATCGAGGTCGGCGAGCGCGAGACGACCGGCGAGCGAGCCGTCGTCTTCCGGCCGCAGTAGTCGGTCGCTGTCTGGGCCGTCCCGCGCCTGTTCGTCGCTTTCTCCCGGTTCAGTACCGGCGACACGTCTCCGCTTACTCCGCGATTCGAGTGTATACCGCACCGACGACGACGCCGCCGAGCATGGTTCCGCCCACCCATCGGACGACGCTGCCATACGAGAGCAGTGGCAGCGCGACGAGCGAGACAAACGCCATCGATAGTCGGACTAGCTCGGGACCTTCGACAGCGATATAGACTGTTCCAGCTATCACGAGCCCGATTCCCAGGGCAGCGAGGACCGACATGATTCCAAAGGAATCCCGGAACATGAGGCCGAGTATAGCAAGCACGAGGCCGATGAGGACGACACTCGATTCGGGGAGCGAGGGAGTGGGACTGTTCTTTCGGAGGGCGACCATGTCACACATCATGTCTACAACCGCGTAAAATTCTGTCGCTCAGTATGGACACCGCGTCTCGGATACGACGGAGATAACAAGTGCGACCGGTGTGGTGACTGCGCTGTCCACATCGCTCACTCTCCCCAGGAGAGTGTGCCGCCGGCGAAATTGACGCTGTGAGCACCGCACAGAGCTAGCTAAGCTGTTTGCCGGGCAAACTGGCCGGCAGATCTACGTCGATGGCTACGATGCTGTGACGAGGATATACGCGAACATTCCCGCGAG
>JBEQBH010000024.1:0-9420 GCA_041639955.1 Halobacteriales archaeon
CTCCGGAATCCCCCGGAGCACGTCCCCGATGAACTGCTCCTCGTTGTACGCCGGAACGACCACGCCGACGCGTTCGTTGGCGTACATTACAGTCCCCGGTAGATGAACCCGTGTTTGGCCGCCTCCTCGTCGTCGTAAGTGCCTGTCACGTCGACCAGCACCGGCGGGTCGTTCATGTCGCTGCTCAGCGCGTCGAGGTCCAGCGAGGTGAACCGGTCGTGTGGGGTCGCCAGCAACATCACGTCGAAACCGCTGGCGGAGAGTTCCTCTTGGACCGGGATGTCGAAGTCGCGCCGGACGCGCTCGTTCGGGACGTGGGGGTCGACCCCGACGACGTCGACAGCCGTCTGTAGCTGTTCGATGGCGTCTTTCAGTACCGGTGAGCGGATGTCCGTGGTGTTGGCCTTGTAGGCGAACCCGAGAACGAGCAGCCGGGGCGTGTCCTCCGCCGACCGCGACACCATGCCCACGTCACTGTCCCCGTGGCCCGCTACCTGCCCCCCGTCGGTGTTGACGGCCTCGTGGTTGCGTTCCAGTCTCCGCGCCTGCTCGGTGAGCGCGTCGAGCGTTGTCGTGACCATCTGGCTTGCGAACTCGTCGTTGACCGTTCTGGCGGCCCGCATGAGTGTCGAGTCGAACCCGTGTTGCTCGAACTGCCAGATGAGGTAGTTCGGGTCGACGGGGATGCAGTGGCCGCCGACGCTCCCGGGATGATACTCGTGGAAGTTCCACTTTGTCCCGGCGGCCGCTATCACCTCGCGGGCGTCTATCGGGAGGTCGAGCTGTTGGCAGCCAAAGGCGAACTCGTTCATGAGCGCGATGTTGACGTCCCGCTGGGTGTTTTCGAGACACTTCGCGGCCTCGGCCGTCTCCATCGTCGGGGCGCGGTGAAGACCTGCGTCGACGATATCTCCGTAGAGCGCACAGAGCCGTTCGAGCGCGGCGTCGTCGTACCCGCTGACTATCTTGACGATATCCGCCAGCCCCTTCTCGGCGTTTCCGGGCACGATACGCTCCGGAGAGTAGCCGATGAAGAAGTCCGTGCCGGGCTTCAGACCCGACGCTGCCTCCAGCACGGGCAGGAGCGTCTCCCGGGTCGCCCCCGGATACACCGTCGACTCCAGCACGACGGTCGACCCGTCGGTGAGACTGTTGCCGACGGTCTCACCGGCTGCTTCGACGTACGAGAGGTCCGGCCGTCCGTCCTCGTCTATCGGCGTCGGAACGGTGATGACGTAGTAATCGCTGTCCTTGATCTCGCCCGGGCTTGTCGTGAACCTGATGTCGCTTCGACTGACGGCCGCAGGGTCGACCTCGTCGGTCGGGTCCTCGCCGTCCCTGAACCGCGCTGTTTTCTCCTCGTCCGTGTCGAAGCCCACGACATCGTGTCCCTCCGCGTCGAACGCCAGTGCGAGAGGCAAGCCGACGTATCCCATTCCGACGATGCTCAGATGCGCCATCTTGTCCGGTACCCCCAGTGGAATATGAATAGTTATAGATAGCTTTGCAACAAATAGTGCGACTATAGCATCGCTCCGGGGGTAACTCCCCCGTCACAGTTTCACCTGAACGATGCGGAGACTGTGTTCTGTCGGCCCGGAGTCCGGCGAAATCGCCTCATTGTCAGCGCTTGTCTCTCACGGCGTTTCCGTATCGCCTCCCACGGCCACCAATTTATCAAATAGCAGTAATTTATTCATTACAACCCTGTGAGGTCGTGTCTCTTCTCCCCCGCTGTGACGGTTTGTACGCTTTATCGCCCTCCAGCGTGACAGCGTCGGCCCCGTCGCGGTGGTCCGGTCGTAACGGAAAATACCGGTGCCGTCTGCGGGTCACCTCCGACTCCGCTCAGGACACCGCAGCGTCCTGTGTTCGGCACGGCCCCGGACAGCCCGGCAGTTCGACCGTCCCCGGGCGGGTGAGTGCCACGGGTGTGCTGACCACGGTACATCCTACGTCAATCGCGCTGACACGGCATCGGACGCCCCCTGCCGTAGCGACGGCCTATTCCGATAGCCAGATACTACGTCGACAGCGCCCAGTCCCGCACGTCTGCCAGGCTCTTTCCGGACAGTCTGGTGCGTGCCGCGTGTGCTTCTCGTGCGAGAACCATCAGGTCCGATTTTATCTCGTAGTTGACGACGGGCTCCCCGTTGAACTTGCTCTTGTACCGCGATATCCGCTGATTGAGTGCGTTCCCGAGATGATAGCGTTCGACGTTTTCCAGTTCGGGGTCCTCGAGGATGTCCGTGAGTATCTCCCAGTGGAGCAGGCTGTTCACGCTCACACCCTCGTAGCTCGCTTTCGTGCCGCCTTGCCAGAATATCCCGTCGTCGTTCGCATACAGGAGTGTGATACCACTGAGAAACGTGCCGTCGGGCCCCCGTGCGACGTAGACTCTCGTGTTGTCCTCGAGCCGGGTGGCGACCGCACGTGCGAAGGACCGCGGCGTCGGATACGTGAGCCCCTGTGTGGCGTGTCGGTCTTTGAGTTCGCCGCATATCCGCTCGGCCGCGGCCGCCCCCTCGGTCGTGATGGACACGTCGATGTCGTCGCCCTTGCGTATCTCCTTTCGCAGGTCCCGCGTGAACGACTTCAGGACCGATTCCGCATCGCGGTCGGCCAGTTCGAGGACGTGGTTGAACCGCGGCGCCACGTTCTGCCCGCTCCAGAGATACGGCCGGGGGTCGGCGTACTCGGGGCTCCCGACGATGCCAAACAGCGTCCGGGGCCTCCCGGCGCCGACCGCGTCGAGCGCCGCCTCGGTGAACCGCTCGTTGAGCTTCTCCCGTTTGCGCTGTTTCGGACTGGTGGGCAGCAACACCGGGCCGAGCCAGGGGACAGCGAGACCCGGCGGCGGCGAGATGACGAACTTCAGTCCGAACAGCCTGCGCACGAACACCGGGAGGAGACCGACCGGCTCCTGCCCGCGGAAGCCACCGAGCAACTGCAGTTCCCCGTCCTCGTACTCGTCTATCAGCGCAAGCATCCCCGGTTGGTGGAACGGGCCGACCCCGGAGTCCGGGAGTACGTCCGCCCATTCGTCAAGTGAGAGCCGTTGTATGTCCATACAGCTCAGATTCCGATCTGTTTCCGAACCTGCGGACCGACCACGCGTGTGACCGACAGCGGGAGACGCTTCCAGACCTCCTTCGCCCGCTCGTACTTGTCCTCCTCCGGGTCGGGGAGGTCGACCGCCCCGTCCGGGAAGTAGTGGAGGTCGTCGTACCAGGTTTTGGCCCCGCCGAAGCTTTTCTTGAACATGTAGACGCCGGACCCCTCCCGCGTGCGTCCGAACTCGTAGGTGCCGAACCCGTCCTCCGCAGCGCGTTCCAGGGACTTCCAGAGGAGGAGGCTGCCGCCGTTTAGCTCACGGTAGTCGTAGTTGTTCACGACGCCCCACTGGTAGACGGTCGACCCGAGCGAGAGGTCGACCATCCCGTTTATCGCTTCCCCCTCGTGCAGTATCAGACTGAGGCGGAAGTTTCCGTCCGCCTGCATTCGGTCCCAGAGGGTCTCGAAGAACTCGAAGGAGTGGGCCGGGCTCCCGTGGCGGTGCATCGTCCTGAGATAGAGCCGGTAGTACGTCTTCAGGTCCGCCATCGAGTCGGCGACTCTGAACTCCAGCGCGTCGTTGTCGGCGGCCTGGGTTATCTGGCGCTGCCGGCTGTCCCGGATGCTGTCCCAGACAGCGTCGGGGCCATCGTCAGTCGACACCCGGAACGTGACGTATCTGTTCTTCACGTCGAACTCGTCCGGGTCGGTGTCCCGGTCCCCTCGGAGGCTGACGTAATCGATGCCCAGTTCCGCCGCCATCCGTTTCGTCTGGTCCAACAGGAGCCGCCTGGCCGTCGGTGAGTGCTCCGTCTCGGCGGAGACGACCCCGCCCCGCTCGGCGAACGCCGGGGACAGCAGCTTCGACCCGAACAGCCGACTCTCGACGTGATACAGCGGCAGCGCAGCCGCTATCTCGTCGCTCTCCCGTTTGCGGGCGACCAGGTGCCACCGGTCGTGGCCGTACGACGCGACCGCGTCGCTCCAGCCCCAGTGGTTGTACGCCGGGCCGTCGTTTCGCTCGAGGAACTCGTTCCACGCCCGACTGTCGGTACATTCGTCCACGGTGTACTGTTCGGTGGTCTGTACCGCGTTCAGCATCGTCGTGTCTCCCCGGCGGTGTGCCCGCGTGGCGGGAGCCGTCTCTCACTACCCTCGACGCATAGCCTCTCCGCGCGCCTTCGGTGCCGACCCGGCGACAAGGCAGTTGACATATCAGTTCGACCAAACGACAGTTTGTGTGGTTAGTATACGGAAGTTATCTCCGGGTAGAACCACGCTCAGCCGGCGCCAGTCCGGTGGGTGGTGCCGTCCGTCGACGGCGGTTGCGTACTCGCCCCGTCGGGCTCGCGACGGGCGCTAGCTTACCGAGGGACGTTCTGTTGTGCGGTGGCGCCTGCGGTACAGCTCTCGTAGACGTCGGTCATCTTGACGAAGGAGAACCCTTTCCGCCGGAGCGTCTCGACGACCCGTCTGAACACCCGCTCGGAGTTGTCGATGTTCCGGGAGTAGAAGAACCGCTTGGGGTGGTCGAGTTCGTCGTGCGCTCGCGTGTGATAGAAGTCCTGAAGGTGGGTGTTGAACACGACGACGTCTTGTAGCGGCACGCGCCGAAGCACGGGGAGGAACGGTGTCTCGATTGTCTTGACGTAGGCCTGGGATAGCGGGATTCTGAGTCTCGGCACCACGCCGACCGGAATCTCGCACAGGCCGCCCGCCTGGTACGGTTCGATTGGGGTGTCCAGGTTGTTGTACACGCCCGGGCGGTACGTCGGGAAAACGCTCGAATCGAACAGGAACCCCTCCGATTCGAGCAGTTGCAGGTCTGACCGCTCGACCCGCCCCTGTGTCGACCGGTACCCCTGGGGCTGTCGGCCGAAAAAGGACCTGTACGCCCGCTTCCCTCTGCGGACCTCGCGTCCGAGGTCAGCCGACCCGGACAGGTCGTGGGAGTACGAGTGGAGGTGGAACTCGACCTCCAGGCGCTCCCGGAGCCGGTCGATGGCGTCCGGGCGCTCCTCGATTGTCTGTCCAACGACAAACACCGACAGCGGGAGGTCGAGCGCGTCGATGAGCTCGATGTACTCCTCTAGGTGTTCGAAGGTCGCGTACTGCAACTTCGGGTCGTCGAAGTTCCAGTTGTTCTCGAGGTCGAGCGTGACACAGGCCTGTCGCCGGCAGTCGGCCGTCATCCGGTCGCCCCCACGTCGCAGTCGCGGTGGTCGACCGAGTGTCCGGGACGTGTCTGGACACGCCCGGACCCTGCTGTTAGCGGACCGCCAGAGAACGGCTGTCGTCGCCCCGAGCCTGACGTGGCCGGCACACTCACACCGAACGTAGCAGTGGCAACTCTCATTCGAGCACTGCCAGCTACCTGCACCGAAATATTAGTAATAGCGACGATACGACCGGTTCGGGATTTCGTTTCGCCGCGCCGTTTTCGAACGATACCGCAACTCCCGGGTATATCGGGTTCGAACCGCCGGGTCGATACCGGAGACACACCCCGTGACGCGGCCCCGGACGCGGGCCCGTTGGTGACGGTTATGGCCGGGTTATCCCCCGGCAGGATATCGATACTTATCTCTGAAGTTATACTATGGTCGGGGCGAAGGTGTCACATCGGCAATGACAATCGTATCCAACCACACGATATCCCGACGAGTCCGCCCCGTTGGCTCGGCCACTAGCTCGTCGACCATCACAAGCTCCGGGACCGCTTCCCGGAGATGGCTATGAGAGCAATGCTCTCAAGTAGCGCGCCGCGTCGACCGGTACGGGGGTTGGCGTCTGCCGACCCGCTTCGGCGATACACGGGGGGATATCGTGGGTAGCAGCGCCACGTCGTCGCTGAAGGTGTTACAGATATCGAGTGCCGGGATGGAGTTCTTCCTGAACCAGCTCGACATCCTCGAGGAGCTGGGCATCGACTGCGACGCGGTGTACACCGGTGATTTCCGGGACGGCGGCCACGTCTACGGCGGGGAGAGCATCCACACGGGCCTGATGAGCAGTATCGCCGGACACAACCCGGTCTACTACGCGATTCGCGGGTCGATACTGTACCCCCAGATACTCAAATCGTCGCTCGTAGAGGACTACGACCTGGTCCACGTCAACTCGGGCGTCGTCGCGCCCCTGGGTCTGATTCAGCCACAGCGACCGGTCGTCATGACCTTCTGGGGCGACGACGTGCTCGGCAACCGGCTGGGCGGGCTGCAACCGAAGCTGACGAAGCTCTGTGCCACACAGAGCGACCACGTCATCGTCCGGAGCCAGGAGATGCGAGACGCCTTGCCCTGTGACGCGACGATTATCCCGAGCGGTGTGGATATGTCGCTTTTCAGCCCGATGGACCAGTCACGGGCTCAGGAGGCTGTCGGCTGGGACCCGACCCACCGGCACGTCATCTTCCCGTACCACCCGTCGAACGAGAAGAAACGCTACCCGGTCGCAAAGGAGACCGTAGAGCGCGCTGACGACGCGGTCGAGGAGACGGTCCGGCTACAGGTCGTCGACGACGTTGACTTCGACGACATGCCGCTGTACTACAACGCCGCGGACGTGCTCTTGATGCCCTCGCTCCGCGAGGGGTCGGCCAACACGGTCAAGGAGGCGATGGCCTGTAACCTCCCAGTCGTCTCGACCGAGGCCGGGGACGCCCGGACGCGGCTGGGGCCGGTGGACAACTCCTACGTCTGCTCGACGGACGCCCAGCTTATCGATGGTGTCGTCTCCGTCCTGGAGACGGGTGCCCGCTCCGACGGGCGGGACCACGTCGCGGAGGTCAGCTTAGAGCGGATGGGCGAACGGATACTCTCAATCTACGAGTCGGTTCTGGACGACCGATGACCGTCCCGGCGGACAGCCACGCGGCCACGTCCGAACACAGCGGACAGGACCGCCCGGACCCAGCCGGGACGCTCCCACCGCGCTCGCACGTCTGTTTCATCAGCCCGTACATCCGGGCGTATCTGGAGCCGGGCGCCGAGACCCACGTCGGCGGAGCCCAGCGACAGCAGTACCTGCTCGCGTCGCAGCTAAAAGAGCGGGGCCACACAGTCTCGTTCGTCTCGTTCGAGTCCGGGGGCGACACCCGCGAGCGTCTCGACGGGTTCGACGTCTGGAACACGCTCCCGACGACGAACGACGTGGTGGCGGCGCCGAAGGCGCTCGCAAGGGTGTTTCGGACCATCCGCCGAATCGACGCGGACCTCTTTTACGTCCGCGGGAACCCGCCCCTCTGTATCCTCGCGAGCTACTGCTCGTCCCTGCTTGGCGAGTCGCTGGTCTACGTCGTCGCCAACGATTCCAACGTCGAACTCTCGAAGCTGCCCACCCACCACGGGGTGTTCGAGTACACCGTTCCCAAACTGGCGTACGTCGACGCCATCAGACGGGCAGACCGGGTAGTCGCACAGACCGGCCACCAGCGCGACATCCTCGCGGACGTCTTCGGTATCCCGTCGACGGTCGTCCCGAACGGCTACACTGTCCCGCCCGACGACGAGGTCGTCCCGCCGTCGGAACGGGGTCACGTGCTTTGGGTCGGCACGCTCGACCCGGACCAGAAGCGGCCGGAGCTGTTTCTGGACCTGGCCGAGCGGCTTCCGGCGGTCGAGTTCCGGATGGTCGGTTGGTCCGACGACGTCGCGTACAGGAACGGCATCATCGACCGCGCGGCCGCGCTCCCGAACCTCCGCTTCGAGGGGTTCGTCCCGCCCGACGAGATCGACCGACACTACCGGGACGCCGTCGCCTACGTGAACACGTCAGCCTACGAGGGATTCCCGAACACCGTCCTCGAATCGTGGCGCTTTGCCGTGCCGGTGGTCTCGCTGCGTGCCGTCCTCGACGGGCTGCTCACGGAGGAGGCAGTCGGCTACCGGACCGGCACGATGGACGAGCTGACCGAGACCGTGGCCCGGCTCTGGAACGACCGGGACGAGGTCGCGGCGACCGGGCGGAACGGTCGGGAGTATCTGCAGGACAACTACGCTCTGGACGCGGTCTATGAGACGTATGCGGGGGTTTTCGGCGATGTCCTCTCGGGGTAGTGACGGCTCCGACGGCCCGACGACGCGCTCGTGAGCGCACCCGGCTCTCCGGACTCGCCCCCCACTGCTCGGTCGGTTCACCGTGAGTTGTACCACCTTACCGACGAGTTGGCCGAACATAACCATGTGACCGTTGCCGTCATACGGTAGTAGAAATCGACACGATGCGAGCACACACCCTTGCAAAGAGCGCGCTTTTCGTGGGGTATCTCGGGATTAGTGCCGCGGTCACCGTCGCGTACACCAACCCGGTAACGGGCTACGAGCTGGATATCTACGCCGGCACGCCGACGGCCGTCTGGGCGCTTGTCTCCCTGGCGCTTTTGCTTTCCGTGCTGGTCGTGTTCACGTCGTCGGACCCGCGCGTGCGCGCCGTTGGTGGCTTCCTCGGCCTGCTGACGATGGCCGTGACGGTCTCGCTGCCCATCATCCGCGGGTATCACTACATCGGCGACCACGACCCGCTGTCGCATCTCGGGACGGCCAAGGTCATCAGCGCCGGCGGCATGCAGATGACCGAGAGCCGGTATCCGGTCGTCCACACGCTCGGCAGCGTGCTCCACGCGGTGACCGGGTTCTCTGTCCGACACGCGATGCTCGTGACTATCGTCGTGTTCCTGGTCGCCTTCCTCGTGTTCGTCCCGCTGGTGGTCCGGGAGCTGACGGGCGACACCTGGACGGCGTACGTCGGGCTCTTCTCGGGGCTGTTGTTGCTCCCCATCAACCACCTCGGGGCCCACCAGTACGTCTTTCCGACGAGTCAGGCGGTCCTGTTCGCGCCGGCGTTTCTCCTGGTCTTTTTCCTGGTCTACCACCAGCGAACGGCCGGGTTGTCAGTGCTGTTTCTCGTCCTCGCGACGGCCTTCGTCATGTTGCATCCCCAGCAGGCGGCGAATCTCCTCCTCCTTTTCGGCGTCGTCGCCGCGGGGCAGGTCGCCTACGACTTCTGGCGCGGAGTCAACACCGAGGAGTGGCGGCGGTGGCTCCTCCCCGAGGTCGGCTTCTTCGCGACCGTGTTCTCGCTTTGGGTCTGGAACCTCGATATGTTCTGGGGTACGCTCCAGCGGGTCGCGCTGATACCGTTTCAGGATACGACGGTCGGCGGGAAGGCCGCGACGCGGACCGGCTCTCTGGAACAGATCGGCGGCAGCCTGCCTGGCATCTTCGTGCGGCTCTTCTCGGTGCAGCTGCTGTACGTCCTGCTGACCGGGCTCTTGCTCGTGGTGGTGATCAGGCGCGTCCGCGGCGGGCGGCGGTGGCACACCCGGGCCACGAGTACCAACGGCCAGATGCTGCCGATGTACCTCTA
>JBEQBH010000025.1:0-8983 GCA_041639955.1 Halobacteriales archaeon
GTCGACGGGTTTCCCGTGGTCGGTCTCCCCGAACGCCGTCTGGTAGGCCTCCTGAACCGCCTCCATCCGGTCGTCGAGGTGAGGATAGGGCACACCCAACACCACGACGGTCCGGGCGTCGTCGCCGTCGTAGCTCACGCCCTCGCCCAGGGTGCCCCACAGCGAGGTAAAGAGGACGGCGCCGTCGTCGTCGGTGAAGGCCGCTCGCAGGTCGCGGGCTTGTTTGCCCGGTTCGTCCAGATACCGGGTCCCGCTGACGGCGACCGTCTTGTGATACCGCTCGGCCTCGCTGTAGGAGGGACAGAACACGAGCGTGTTACCCGGCGTAAAGCGGATGATGTCTTCGAGCGTCCGCGCTACTGTCCGCTGGGTCTCGGGGTCGTCCCGCTCGCTCGAGAACAGCGCGGGCCCGGAGACGGCGTAGGTCCGCCGGCGCTCCTCGGGGAACTGGTCGCCGTAGGCCATCGTCACCGGCTCGTCCAGACCGACGACGTCCTCGGTCACGTCGAACGGGCGAAGCGTCGCACTCATCAGGACGGCGGCGTGCAGGTCGTCGAACAGCTCTCTGGTGACCTGCTCGGGGATGCAGGTGTACAGCTCCGCCCGGCCGTAGACCTCGCCCGAGGACTCGTCCCGGCGGACGCTCACAACGGGGTACTGGCCGGTGGCGTCCGACTCGGAGAGCCAGTCGGCGAGAAAGCCCGCGGCCTGGAGCGTCTGGCACTCCTTGCGGGTATCGAGCTCCCCCTCTTTGAACTGCTCCTCGTAGCGCTCGTCGAGTTCCCGGCCCAGGTCCAGGGCGTGGTCGACCTCTTCGTGAAAGCCCGGCCCGCTGTATGCCTGAAAGAAGGCGAGCGTCAGATCGTCCTTGCGGTCGTCGTTGGCGATGGTGATGTCGTCCCAGTGTTCGTCGACGGCCTCCCTGTCGCCGAACCCGAAGGTGTCCTCGTAGGTCTCGACCAGTGCGTCCCGGAACGTCCCCAGCACGTTCGCGGCGTTTTCGGCCCGCGAGTCCTCGACGCCCGAAAGCTCCTCTATGGCCTGGTCGAGCGTGTTCTCGGTGAGGGTCCGGCGGGCGTGGTCCCGCGCCGCGGACTCGACGTTGTGGGCCTCGTCGAAGACGGCGATGATGTCCTCGGGGTCCCGGCCTATCCAGCGGAAGAACTGCTCGCGGATGGTCGGGTCGAGCAGGTGGTGGTAGTTACAGACGACGAGGTCGACGCCCTCCATCCCCTCCTTGAGTAGCTCGTAGCCACACATGCCGCGGTCGCCGGCGTACTCGTAGACGTCGTCGGGCGTGCGAACGTCGTCGTAGAGCCAGGCGTAGAAGTCGCTGGTGTCGACGGTGAGGTTGCGGTAGTAGTGGTCACACGTCGAGCGCTCGGTTTCGAGTTCCTCCATCTCTTCTTGCAGGTCACGCAGTTCCTCGACGACGGCGTTGCGGGCCTCCATCGCCTCGCTGTCGCCCTCCTGGCCCGCCGCCAGCAGCTCCCCCTCGCGGTCTTCCAGCTGGGCGATGTCGGTCTCGACGTCGACGAGTTCCCGCGTGGTGTCCCGCAGCGCCTGGCACTCCTCGTAGTCCACGTCGATGTGACACATCGACCCCTTCCCGCGGAAGACGACCGCACGCAGCTTCTCCTGTTCGGTGATGGCGCGGGCGTCCTCGACGAACTGGCGCATCTGCTGGTGGACGTTGGTCGTGATGACGACGGTCTTGCCCGTTTCGCGGGCGTGTTCCAGCGCCGGCACGAGCGAGGCCAGCGTCTTTCCCGTCCCACAGGCTCCCTCGAAGAGGACGTCGTCGCCCTCGCCCAGGGCCTCGTAGATGGTGGCCATCGCCTCCCGCTGGTGGTCGTAGGGCTCGTCGTAGGGGAAAAAGCGGAGATAGCCGTCGTCTGTCGTCACTGGAGGTGGGTTGGCCGTTCTCGGGCAAAAGGGTTCGGCTCGCTCGTGGACTCAGTGGCGCTCTCTCAGTTGTTCCCGACGGCGCTCGAACTCCTCGTCGTCGATGTCGCCACGGGCGTACCGCTCTCTGAGCGCCGACAGCGCGTCGTCACTGCCGTCGCCGCCGGACCGCGCCAGCAGGGCGTAGGCGGCGATGCCGCCCAGCAGTGCGAGCGCAGGCCAGAAGAACCAGGCGCCCCAGCCCATCCCGCCGTGGGTCCCCATCACTCCGTCGTGGTGGTGGGCACCGTCGTCGCCGGCGTGTGCGGCGACCGGGCCGCTCGCTGCGACCACCAGGAGCAGGCCGACGACCACGAACCGGGCGATACGACCGAGGGCGTCTCTCGAACTGTCGTCCATACGGCTAGCTACGGGGTGTCCGTTCACGTCGGTTTCTATTCAGAATACAAAGTATTCGCCCGCCCGCATATTACGGTTCGAAACTGAACGCGGTGACCCGGGCGGTCAGGCCGACTCCGGCTCGATATACACCTTCCGGATGTCCCCGTTAGCCGCCTTGAGCTCGTCCTCGATAGCTGTTATCACGCCGTCCATCGCCCCGGTTTCGAGTCCGTCGTGGAAGGCGATGTCCGCGGAGACGATGACCTCGTTGGGGCCGAAATACACTGTCCGGAAGTCGACGATAGACGCGACCCGGTCGTTCGCGGTGATGATGTCGCGGAGCCGCTTGCCTTCGTCGGCCGGGAGACTCTCGCCCAGCAGCAGACGCTTGTTTTCCCAGGCCAGCGCGAGCGCAAAGCCCATCAGCATGAGGCCGATGAGCACCGCCGAAATCTGGTCGTAGAGGGGGTTGTCGGTCATCTGGGCCAGCACGAGCCCCGCGAGCGCGATGATGATACCCAGCAGCGCGATGGTGTCCTCGGTCAGCGCCGTCAGGGTGGTCACGTCGCTGGTCTTGCGGAACGCCTCGCGGTAGCTCCCCCAGTCGTTGCGCTTCATCTGGCGTTGCATCTCCGCGCGGGCCTTCCAGAGCGCCCACGTCTCGAAGGCAAAGGCACCCAGCAAGACGGTGTAGTTGACCCACAGCGGGTCGAGCCACGCCGGTGGCGTGAAACTGAGAAAGAGGAAGTTGACGGCCTCGCCCGCTTCGGGTCCGGCGTGGCCGCCGTGGCTCGTAATCTCGCTGTAGCCGTGTTTCAGGCTCTCCCAGCCGGCGATACCGAACAGGAACACCGAGACAAGGAAGCTATAGAAGAACTGTGACTTCCCGTAGCCGAACGGGTGTTGCCGGTTGGCGTCCCGGCCCGAGAAGCGAATCCCGATGAGGAGAAACACCTGATTCCCGGTGTCGGAGATGGAGTGATACGTCTCCGACAACATCGCGGCGCTCCCGGTCAGGAGGAAGCCGAAGAACTTCAGGATGGCAATGGCTCCGTTGGCGACCAGGGCGGCCATGACGACTGATTTACTGCCTGCCATTACCGACCCCTCACGGGGACGAGTCAAAGTGGTTCTGGATTTATATCTGGAGCCGAAAGGAAGCGCATGCTCACCGTTATCTCCGATACACATGGGACGGACTCCCATCGACTCACCGGCCGGACGCTGGACGCCGTACAGGCCGCCGACCGCGTCGTTCACGCCGGCGACTTCACGACCGAGGCCGTCTACGACGCCATCGACGCCGAAGCGACCGCCCTCACCGCCGTCGCAGGCAACAACGAGCGCCCGGCACTGCGCGAGCGCCTCCAGGACGTGGCGACCGCCGAGTGGAACGGGTACCGGGTTCTGGTCGTCCACGGCCACCGACACTCGGACACCGCACTCGGCGTGCTCGCGCGCCAGGAGGACGCCGATATCGTCGTCGTCGGCCACTCCCACCGCCCCGAAATCGGCGAACTGGACGGCCGTCTGCTGGTCAACCCGGGCAGCTACGCCGACCCGCGGCGATACCGCCCCGCCCACGCCGAACTCGACGTAGCGGACGGCTCGCTCCGGGTTCGCCTGCGTTCGCCCGACGGCGAAGCGTTCGAGACGGTCACGCGACCGCGCTGAGACACCCGCTCCCCGAAACCTCTTTGTCCGGTGGCCGACAACCGCCGGCTATGATAGAGGTCGGTCTGCTCACCTGGGTGCTTCTCGCCCTCGTTCTGGGCTTTTTCTTCTTCATGTACCTGATGGTCCGCCGGACCATCCTCGGGTTCAAAGAGGGGATGCGGGGCGACCGCGAGAAGTAGCCGCTGGCGAAAAGGGTTTGCCGGCGACGCCGGACTCACACGTATGGACCCGCGAATCCGCGAACACGCGTCCGTCATCGTCGACCACTCCATCGACCTGGAGGCCGGCGACGACCTCGTCATCGACGCCCACCCCGTCGCAGAGGACCTCGTCGTCGCGCTCCACGAACTCGCCGCCGACCGCGGCGCGAACCCGCTCGTCGTCCAGGACCGCCTGGGCGAGCGCTACCAGCGGGCGTTCCTCCGCAACCGCGAGGAGTTCGAGACGCCCGGCCACATGGAAGCGCTGTACGAGGCCATGGACAAGTACATCGCCATCCGGGCGAACGCGAACGTCACCGAGACCAGCGACGTCGACCCCGAGACCAACGCCGCCTACCAGCAGGCGATGCAACCGCTGCTCTCGGAGCGCCTCTCGAAGCCCTGGTGTCTCACGCAGTACCCCGCTGCTGCCAACGCCCAACTTGCGGGCATGTCCACCGAGGCCTACGAGGACTTCGTCTGGGACGCCGTCAACAAGGACTGGGACGCGGTCCGAGAGCACCAGTCCCAGATGGTCGACATCCTCGACCCGGCCGACGAGGTCCGCATCGTCTCCGGCGACACCACCGACGTTCGGATGTCCGTCGCCGGCAACCCGACGCTCAACGACTACGGCGAGAAGAACCTCCCCGGCGGCGAGGTCTTCACCGCGCCGGTCGCCGACAGCGTCGAAGGCGAGGTGCTGTTCGACAAGCCCCTCTACCACCAGGGACGGGAAGTCACCGACGTCTCTCTGCGATTTGAGGACGGCGAGGTCGTCGACCACAGCGCCGGGAAAAACGAGGAGCTGCTCTCGGAAGTTCTCGCGACCGACGAGGGCGCCAGCCGGCTCGGCGAACTCGGTATCGGGATGAACCGCGACATCGACCGCTTCACCTACAACATGCTGTTCGACGAGAAGATGGGCGACACCGTCCACATGGCCGTCGGACGGGCCTACGAGGAGACCGTCGGCGAGGACAACGAGCAGAACGACTCGGCGGTTCACGTCGACATGATAGTCGACATGAGCGAGGACTCCTTTATCGAGGTCGACGGCGAGAAAGTACAGGAAGACGGTCAGTTCGTGTTCGAGGAGTAGCGAGGTCGCGAACGCAGTGAGCGACCTCGACCCGGAACGGCGAACGCAGTGAGCCGTGGAGGAGTAGCGAGGAAGCTCCCTACGGTCGTTCCTCGAACCGGAGCACAGCACGGTACACTCGGACTCAGTCGCCGCTCCCGTCGCCACGAACCGTTCGCCTGTCGCTGCCCGCCGCGTCCGACTCCTGTTCGATGACGGACTCGGTCTCGCTCGGGTCGAACACCACCGTATCGTCGCTGTCGATGTCGAACGTCGCGAGCAACTGCTGTAGGTCGCCGGCCTGGTCGGCGAGTTCGACCACCTCGTCCTCGACAGCGCCGACGGCGGCGACCTGTTCGTTCGTCGTCTCGGCGATGCCGGCGGCCTGGTCGGCGGTACGGGTGCTGATGTCGCCGACGGTCTCGACCATCGTGACCACCTCCTGGGTCGACTCGGCCTGGTCGTCGGTCGCGCCGTCGATATCGCGCATGCCGCCCGTGGCGGCCTCTATGTCCGCGACGATGCTGTCGAAGGCCGCCAGCGCGTCGCCGACGGTCTCGGTGCCGGTGTCGACCTTGCGCTGGGTGTCGTGTATCTCCCCGACGGTCCGCTCGACCTGCCCGCGCATGCGTTCGATGGACGCTTCGATGTCGGCGGTCGCCTCCACCGTCTCGTCGGCCAGTGACTTGACCTCGTCAGCGACGACGGCGAAGCCGTCGCCGTCGGCGTCGGCGCGGGCGGCCTCGATGTTGGCGTTGAGCGCGAGCATCGTCGTCTGGTCGGCGATATCGGAGATGAGGTCGGTGACGCTCTCGATGTCGCTCATCAGCTCCTCCAGCTGTTCGACCTCCGTGACTGCGCGGTCGGTCGAAGTGGCTATCTCTTCGAGCGCGCCGGCCGCGTCGGTCGCCGCGTCCCGCCCCTCGCGGCTCCGGTCGAGGGCCTCGTCGGCCCGCTGGCGGACCGAGTCGGCCGTCGCCGCCATCTCCTCGACGGTCGCGGAGAGCTCCTCCAGCTCGGCCAGTACCGTCCCGAGCTCGTCGGACTGCTCGTCGGCGCCCTCGGCCATCTCGACGACGGCATCGCGGACGTCGTTGCTCCGGGACCGGACGGTCTCGACGGTGTCGGAGACGCCGGCGTTGGCCGACTGCACCGCGTCGGAGAACGACCGGACCTCCCGGATTGTCGTCTCCCACTCGTCCATCACGTCGTTGTACCCCGCCGCGACGAGGGCCATCGCCTCGTTGTCGACGCTGTCGTCCATCCGCTGTGTCAGGTCCCCCTCGGCGCAGGCAGCCATCACGTCGGCGTACTCCTCGGCCGTCGACTCCAGGCGGTCGTTTAGCTCCTGGGCGCGCTCGCGGGCCTCGTCGGCCTCGGCTCTCGCCGACTCCGCCCGTCGCTTCGCCGTCTCGGCCTGCTCTCTGGCCGCCTCGGCGTCCGCTATCTGCTCCCGGAGCGAGTCCCGCATCCCGTCGAAGGCGTCGAACAGCCGGCCTATCTCGTCCGCGCGCTCGGTCTCCAGCGTCACGTCGAGCTCCCCCCGTCTCATCGCATCGGCCTTCCGGCTCAGTGTCTCCAGTGCCTTCCCGGAGCGGCGCCCGACCACCAGCGTGACACCGCCGAGGACGACCAGCGCCGACAGCAGCGTCAGCAGGAGGCTCGACCGCATCTGGTTTCGCATGGCGTACGCGCTGCTCGTCGGCACTCGAGTCACGACGGTCCATCCCAGGCTTTCGACGGTCGCGTAGCCGACGACGGTGTCGCTGGTCTTGTTGAAGCCACTCGTCGACTGTGTCCCGGCACCGGCCGGGACGGTTCCGTTGTCAGCCAGTGGTTCGCCGACGACCGTCCGTCTCGACGCGCCCAGTATCGTCGTCTCGCCGCCGTCCATCCCCTGGTGGAACGCGTTCGCTCGGGTCGAGAGATTCGCCTCGACCACGACGACGTGTTCCGTGTTCTGTGGCGGGGAGCTGATGAAGGCGAGCACCTTGTCGCCCGTCGCTGGCGACGTGTAGGGCTGGCTGTGGACGTAGACGCTGTCGGGCCGGTCCGTCTCGGTGTCGACCGCGGCGCTGTCGTTGGCCCAGGGCTGGCCCGCCCCGGAGAGGCGCTGGCCTCGGACGCCTGAGGCGGTGCTGGCCTCGACAGTCCCGTCGGACGCCTGGACGTAGTGGACCGCGACGAACGACGATGTGAGCTCGCCGGCTTCGAGCGCCAGATAGTCCTTGATGACCTCTGGTTGGCCCTCCTGGAACTCCTGTATCGACGAGAGCGTCCGCGTTTGTCGGCTGAACCCGTCGACCCAGCTGTCCATCCCGTCCGCCTGTAGCTCTGCCGTCGAGACAACCCGCGACTCCACTTGCCGGTCGACCGTGCTGGTCGCATCGACGTAGAGCACACCGCCGATACTCCCGGCGACCACCATCGCCGCGAGGACGGCGACGACGACCTTCCGGACGAACCGTCTCCGGACGACCGCCGGCACGAAACGCGCGGTGTCGAGACGCCCCAACCGAGAATTTCCACTGGCCATTCGTCTGGGCCTCTCCGAGTATTGTACAAAAAACTGCAGTATATATAGAGTACTTGCGTAAACGTACCCTATATTTTATTTTCCTCGTCGGTATCTGAAATTGAAATCGGACACAGCTCGCCGCGACGCGACTCTTATCCCCTTGCTCGGCCTACGTCCCGGTATGAGCGACCACCCCTCTCTCCTCGTCCGCGCCGTCTGGTTCGTCTTCGTGGGCTGGTGGCTGACCGGCCTTTGGCTCTCTATCGCCTGGTTCCTGAACGTCACCATCATCGGCATCCCGCTGGGCATCAAGATGATAAACAAAGTGCCGTTCGTCCTCTCGCTGAAGCAACGCGAGCGGTACGTCGACGAGACGGAGGGCCGGTCACAGTACTCCCTGCCCGTCCGTGCGCTGTGGTTCGTCTTCGTGGGCTGGTGGGCCAGCGGCGTCTGGACCGGTATCGCGTACGCACTGACGCTGACTATCGTCGGCATCCCGCTCGCGGTGTGGATGTACAACAAGCTCCCCTTCGTAGTCTCGCTGTACAGCTACTAGGTCTAGTCGACCCGCCGGTTCTCGCTGTCGACCGAAACCAGCAGCGTCGGACGGTCGCGCTCGGCGTTGCAGTCGCTGCCGCGTTCGACGGCGTAGGTCACCGGCTCGGTCTCGTTCCGGTCTATCGGGAGGTCCGCGACGACGGGGAGCCTGCGGGTCGTCCCGCCGGCGATGGTATCGGGCTGTGCGTAGCCGGGGGTCTCGTAGGAGATGTACGCCTCGGTGGCCGCGGTGGTGTTGACACCGACCAGACAGCCACTGAGCGTCGGCAGAGAGAGCGCTCGGGTGAAAACGAAGTCGTTACGCGCCGTCAGCGTCCCGACTCGTCGCTCCCGCTGACTGTACGGCGACGGCCCGTCACCGACCGGCTGGACGGTGACTGACGGCTCGGTCGCCAGGTCGTATGTCACCTCGCCCCCGACGGCGTCGACGCCGACCAGCGCGACGCCGACGAGCAACAGCCCCACCGCGACGCCGACCGCCTGTCGCCGCGGCACCGCTATCCCGCCGGACCGGAGCAGGTAGCCCAGCGTGACGAACAACGCGGCGGAGAAGGCAAGCAGGAGGAAGGTCCCCGTCTCCCCGGGGTCCTGCCGGAGCACGACGTAGCCCACGAAGACGACGTACGTGACGCCCGAGAGCGCGAACGCGACCACGTCCAACAC
>JBEQBH010000026.1:0-8955 GCA_041639955.1 Halobacteriales archaeon
ACGACTGTCCGATGGACGAGCGGACCCGCGAGTACCTGCGCGGTCGCTTCGGCGACCACTACAGACGGTCGTCGATAACGCCGCCGCCGGCCGCGAACGAACGAGAGTGGGGCTTCATCCCGTGGACGGATGGCCCCGGTGAGACGATGGTCCGCCACCGGTCGCTGCTCGACCTTGGCGATATCGAGGACTTCCTGAGCCGCAAGAAACCCCGTCACGTCTACTTCTCGGCGGGCCGCTACGACGACCCGAGCGCCTCGACGATGGGCGAGAAAGGGTGGCGAAACTCGGACCTGGTCTTTGACCTGGACGCCGACCACCTCCCGTCGGTCGTGCTGGGCGAGGACAGCTACGCGGAGATGCTCGAAAAGTGCAAGGCGGCGCTGCTGCGCTTGCTCGACTTCCTGGACGACGACTTCGGCTTCGAGGAGACGACAGTCGTCTTCTCCGGCGGGCGGGGGTATCACGTCCACGTCCGGGACGAGCGGATTCGTGGACTGGAGCGGGACGCCCGCCGGGAGATAGTCGACTACGTGCGCGGCATCGGGCTGGAGTTCGACGAGTTGGTCGAAGTCGAGACGGTCGCGGGCACGTCGGGCCGCTCCAGCCCGGCGGACAAACGGACACTGCCCACGGACGGCGGCTGGGGCGCACGCGCACACCGGCACGTCCTCTCGCAGTTCGACGAGTGGCTGGCGATGGACGAAGACGACGCTGTCGAGACGCTACAGCGGTACGACCGTATCGGCGAGGGGAAGGCCACCGCTGCGCTGAACGCGGCCCGGGCGAACTACGACCAGCTGGAGGCGGGCAACATCGACGTCCACTCGGCGGTCTACCAGATAGCCCGGATACTCGCCCAGGAGGTCGTCGCCGCGGACAACGCGCCGATAGACGAGCCGGTGACGACCGATACAAACCGCCTCATCCGGCTGCCGGGGTCGCTCCACGGCGGCAGCGGGCTCGAAGTAAAGCGGCTCGGACGCGAGGAACTGGCCGACTTCGACCCTCTCTCCGATGCCGTCCCCGAGACGTTCACCGGCCACGAGATAGCCGTGGAAGTGACAGAGGGCGGGCTGGTCGAGCTGGACACCGAGGCCCACGGTGGGGATAGCTTTACAGTGGAGGCGGGTCATCAGACAGTACCAGAGCACGTGGGCGTGTTCCTCATGGCACGCGGGCGTGCACGGAAGGCACAGGAATGAAACTCGACGAACTCCAGTCGGTCCAGTCACGCGAGCGCCAGACCGACCAGCTCCAGCAGTTGCGCGCGACGTTTTACGAGGAGGCCGGGCAGTTCGTCGCCCAACTGCGCGAGGAACGGGACCGCGCCGCCGAGCGGGCCGAGGACCCGTTCGACTCGCCGGAGGTCAACCGGCTCACGGACGACATCAAGACGGCCGAACAGACCGTCGAGGCCATCTACGAGCGTCGGGTCGGGAAAATCGTCAAGATGGCGTCGCTGGCGGCCGCCGACATGCCGACCGAGGACGGCGGGCTCACACAGGAGGAACGGGAGCTTTTCGAGACGATGGTCGAGGCCATCGAGGGGAACCGAAGGCACGTCCTCGATGTGGTGGCGGGCGAGGCCCCGACTGGTGCCGTCGGCGACGGGGCGTCGGAGACCACACCTGACTCCACCGGGGCAGAGCCGGGTGACGTCAGTGATAGCACGGACAGCGACCCCGCCGTAGACGCCGCCGACATCATGGGTGGCGGCGACGGTGCCCCGACGGAAGCGGGTGACCAACCCGCGCCGGCCGGCGGCGAGCAGACCGACGATGCGTTCGACCGGCCGGCCGGGGAAGCCTCGGCCGTCGATGGCGGTCCGGAACAGCCACCGACGGAACCGGAGTCGGGAGCCGCCGACGGGCCGGACCAGCCGTCGACCGGTGCGGGTGACGAGCCGGGACGGCATCCGACGGAGCAGTCAGACGGACCCGCGGCGGGTGCCGATATCGACCGCAAGACCGTCCGCATCACCGACGAGGTGGGCGAGATATTCGGCGTCGACCAGCGCTCCTACGACCTCTCGACGGACGACGTGGTGACGCTGCCGGCCGACAACGCCGACCCGCTGGTGGAACGCGACGCTGCCGAGCCGCTGGAGTGAGCGGCGTCCGGGCGTAGTTATTCCTCGGGGGCGGTCCAACCGCCTGTCATGATGACCTCCGTCCCGCTCGACAGGGAAACCCTTCTTGGCGCCCTCGCTGCGGTCGTCCTCGTCAATCTGGTCGGGAGCGCGCCGGCCGCGCTCGGCGGTCCCGGGTCGGCCTGGTTCCAGTCGCTCACAAAGCCCACTATCTACCCGCCACCGTGGCTCTTTGGCGTGGTCTGGCCGCTCCTGTTTTCGCTGCTCGGCGTCGCGCTGTACATCGTGTGGCGGACCGACCACCCCGGTCGACGCCTCGCCCTCGGTCTGTTCGGGGCACAGATGGTGTTCAACGTCGTCTGGACGCCCGCCTTCTTCCGGGCGCAGAACCTCGCACTGGCGCTTGCTGTCATCGTCGGGCTCCTCGCGCTGGCGGTGCCGACGGCGGTCGCGTTCGGCCGCATCGAACGGACGGCGGGGCTGCTGGTCGTGCCCTATCTGCTGTGGGTGGCCTTCGCCGCGGTGTTGAACTATCGCTTCCTCGCGCTCAACTGACTCAGGGGTCCGGGCGAGCGCCCAGGGTGAGGTCGACGGTCTTCGTGACACCGTCGCGCTGGACCGTCACTGCCAGCGTGTCGCCGGGGCTGGTCTCGAGGGCGAGATACGCCGCCAGGTCCTGGCGGGTCGGTGTCGGCGTGTCGTCCAGCCGGCGGACGATATCGCCGCCGACGCCGACCTCGACGCCGTTGACCCGCTCGGTGTCGGTGCTCCAGTCTAGCACGCCGGCAGCGGGGCCGCCCCGGACGACGGAGTTGATGTAGACGCCCGAGGCTCGCCGGAGGTCGTTCGCCTCGGCGATAAGCGGCGAGACAGTCGAGAGCCCGACACCCATGTACGGGTGGTCGTAGGACCCGTCGGCCACGAGGGCCGGAATCACCCGCTTTGCCAGCGGTGCGGAGATGGCAAAGCCGACGTTGTCCCCACCGCCGGAGTTGATGACGCCGAGCACGTCGCCGTCGAGGTCGACCAGCGGCCCGCCGCTGTTGCCCGGGTTGACGGCCGCATCGGTCTGGATGCCGGCGGCGATAGAGAAGTTGTTCGCCCCCCGGAGCGTCCGATCGACGCCGCTGACGATGCCCTCCGAGACGGAGCCCGAGAGTCCGAAGGGGTTCCCGATAGCGACGACGCGAGTCCCGATAGCCGGCCTGGCACTGGCCCAGGACAGCGGTTCGGTGGCTTCCGGTACTGTGTCGACGTCGATGACTGCGAGGTCGCTGTAAACGTCGGTGCCGGCGACGGCCACCTCGCGCCAGTCGGTGTCGGTGTAGCGGACGTAGACGGTGTCCCCGGCGGCGACGACGTGTTCGTTCGTGACGACGTGTTGCCCGTCGACGAGGAAGCCGCTCCCCGACGCGGGACGGCCGCTCCCCGAGTAGACCTGAATGGAGACGACGGCGTCGGCCACCTCGTTGTACACGTCGGTGTAGACGCCGCCGTCGTCGGCGTCACGGCCGTCCCGCGTCGGTGTCTCCGTCGCCGGGGTCTGTGGCGACCCCGCCGTGGTGTCACCGGACTGGTCAGTGCCGGTCTGGAGCGACTGACAGCCAGCCGTGCCTGCCACGCCGATGCCGACCGCGGCCAGCAGCTTTCGGCGCGACAGTCCGTCAGAATCCATGCCTAGCCCTATGATGAGCGGGAGAATAAAGGCACGGCTGGGACGGCAGCAACCGCTAAGTGGGGCGCTCCCGAACCCGCGAATATGGCAGAGGACACGTCCGGCGACTCGCTCCCGAGACCGGGGTTTGTGCTGCCGGGTATCCGGACCGCGACGGAGATGGCGCTCGTGGCGACGATAATCGGGCTGTTCGGCCTGCCGACCGAGGACCCGCTGGTGCTTGGCGTCGTGTTGCTCACGGCGCTAGTCGGGATGGTCGTGGTGTTGTTCTGGGCGCTGAACCGGCATATGCGACGCTGGATTCGCTACGCCCAGGGCAAGCCGACCACGCTCGGGATGTTCGATTGACACGGCCCGTGCGATATCGGTGTAGCGATTAAGTGGCCGCGCCGAGTAGTTGCTGACGAATCATGGAGCTAACCTGGCACGGCCACTCTACCTGGCACGTTACCGTCGACGACACCGACCTTCTCATCGACCCGTTCTTTGGCAACCCCAAGACCGACACCGACCCGGAGGAGCTGGACCCCGACTACGTCCTGTTGACCCACGGCCACGCCGACCACATCGGCGACGTCGACCGCTACAAGGGGACGACGGTCGTGTCGACACCGGAACTGGTCGAGTACTGCGAGGACAACTTCGGCATCCAGGACACCATCGGGATGAACCTCGGGGGCACCGTCGAACTCGACGACGCCTTCGTCACGATGCACCGCTCGGACCACTCTAACGGCATCGAGACCTCCTACGGGGCTACGGGCGGGATGCCTGCCGGCTACGTCATCTCGGACACGAAGCCCACGCAGGTCAGCGACGCCGAGTCGACGACGTTCTACCACGCCGGCGACACCGGGCTGATGACCGAGATGCGCGAGGTCATCGGGCCGTATCTGGAACCCGACGCGGCCGCGCTCCCGGCCGGCGACCACTTCACCATGGGGCCGATGCAAGCGGCCATCGCCGCCGACTGGCTCGACGTCGACTACGCATTCCCGATGCACTACGACACGATGCCCGTCATCGAAATCGACACGGATGACTTCGTCCGCGAGGTGAAAGCGACCGGGAGCGCCGTCGAACCCGTCATCCTCGACGGCGACGAGACATTCGAACTGTAGCTACTCCTCTCGAGTCTCGACGCCCGCCGTTTCCGCCATCGGTTTTATCACCGCCGCCATGTCCTCGCCGCCGTAGCCGCGGGCGCGAGCGGCGCTGAACGACTCGCGAGCGGCCGCCGTCTGTGAGAGGGGCGCACCGACCTCGCCCGCGCGGTCGAGTGCGAGCGAGAGGTCCTTGAACTGGTAGTCCACCGGGAACCGGGGGTCGAAGTCCCCGTCGGCGATGGTCCCCCCCTTGATGGAAAAGAGCGGACAGTCGAGCGCGCCGTTTTCGACGACGGTGCGCATCGTCTCGACGTCCAGTCCGGTAGCCTGCCCGAAGACGAGCGCCTCGGCGAACGCGGCCATCGCGTCCCCCAGCAGGAGGTTGATAAAGAGCTTCATGTTCGTCCCCTGGCCGACTTCGCCGCAGTGAACCACGGGCTCACACATCGCGTCGAGAACCGGGCGGATGTCATCGACGACGGCCTCGTCACCGCCCGCCAGGCCGACCAGGGTGCCGTCCTCGGCTGGGCCCACCGTGCCCGAGACCGGTGCGTCGACGAACGCCGCGCCAGTTTCGGTCACGAGGTCGGCAGCGGCCATCGTCTCCGCGTAGCCGATGGTGCTCATCTGGACGAAGACCGTGTCCCCGTCCAGCCCCTCCAGCACGCCGCGGTCGCGTTCGAGCACCTCGGCCACGGCGTCCCCGTCACTGACTATCAGGCAGACCACGTCGGCCCGCTCGGTGACGTGCTTTGGCGAGTCCGCGACGGAGACGCCCGCTTCCGCGAAGGGCTGTTCGCGGTCGGTCGTCCGGTTGTAGACCACGAGGTCAAAGCCAGCGTCGTCGAGGTTCCACGCCATCGGTGCACCCATCGCGCCGAGACCGATGAATCCGACTGTCGTCATATGCCCGTCTTCGGCCGGTCGGGGCTTGAATCCCAAGGCCGTATCGGATACTGTTTTGACGGTGGCGCGAGACTGGACGAACGCTATGGCAGACATCAACATCGAGAGCACGTCCGAGGAAGGGTACACGGTCGAGAGCGTCATCAACGGCGAGTGGGAACTCATCGTCGACGCGCTCTCGGAGGACGGTCCCTCGCCCAACGAGGTCCTGGCGGCCGACTACGCCTCCTGTTACATCCCGGCGCTGCGGGTCGCCGCTGGGAAGTACAACTACGACGACATCGGCGAGGTCGAAGTCGAAGTGGCCGCCGACCTAGACGAGGACGACGACCTGGAGAGCATCGCCTTCGAAGTATCGGTCGAGGAGTCCCTCGGCAACGAGGAACAGGACATCGTCGAACTGGCGGAGGACATCTGTCACGTCCACTCGGCGCTGGTCGAGGAGCTACACGCCGAGATCAGCATCGAGTCGGGCGTCTGAGCCGCCGAAGAAACGCATTTCCCGTCGGGCCCCGATACTCCGGTATGACCGACGACTGGACCGGCCGCATCGCCGGCGAACGGATGGCGGTCGACAAGCAGTTCACGGACAGAGTCGAAGCCTCGTCGTTTTCCAGCCAGCAGTGGGGGCTCGTGATGACGGCTGTCGAGTTCGATATCGAAGGGGCCGGGGACCCCGAGACGGCCTCGCTCGTCGCCGACACGTCGAAGCTCCCGTCGATACTGCCGGAGCTAGACAAGGTCGACCAGGGCGGCCCGATGGCCGGTGGCGGCCCGGGCAACGACGGTGACTCCGGGGGTCTGCTCGACGGGGTGAAATCGGCCCTGGGACTCTCCGGCGGGAGCAGCGACGAGGAGCGCGCCGAGGAGGCCAAACAGCTCGCCCAGGCCTACGCCGAGGAGTTACAGCAGGAGCTACGGGCAAACGGACGCTGGGGGAGCATCTGCGAGCAGGCCGACAGCTGATACCAGCTGACGCGGTCTACCCACACCGGGCGTCAGTACTCGTCGCCGCCGTGGAACAGCGTCAGCTCCTCGGCTTCGTAGATGTTGATGAGCTCGGTGACAATCTCGTCGTAAGATTCGTCCTCTACCCGGAGGTTGTCGAGCCGTTGGACCGTCTCCTCGTCGAGTTCTACTGTCGGCATGAGAAACAGTTCGCCCCCCAGCCACATAACGCCGGTGGGCCGGACAGAAACGAACACAAACGTGAGCGAAAACACAGAACCGAAATCTGTTAATGTGCCTTCTGGGTAGCTACTACCCATGCGACCCCTCGGAGACTCACCGCTCGTTCGTAACGACAAGACGCTTGTGCTGGCACACGACCACGGGATGGAGCACGGCCCCAAGCAGTTCTCCGGCGTCGAGGAACGGCTCGACCCGAACCAGATCTTCGAGATGGCGACCCACGACGCCGTCACAGCCCTTGCAGTGGGGAAGGGGCTGACCGAGACGTACTATCCGAGCTACCAGGACGACGTAAATCTCCTGGCGAAGCTCAACGGGGGCTCCGACCTCTGGATGGGCGACCCCTACTCCGCCCACAACTGGACCGTCGACTACGCCGCCGAACTGGGCGTCGACGCCATCGGGTACACCATCTATCCCGGCGTCAACAAGGAGCCGGAGATGTTCGAGGACTTCCGCCCGGTTCAGGAGTCCGCCCGCGACCACGACCTCCCTATCGCGCTGTGGGCCTACCCGCGCGGCCAGGCCGTCAAGGAACACCGGAGCAAGGAGATTATCGCCTACGCCGCCCGCCTCGGGCTCGAACTGGGCTCGGACTTCACGAAAGTGAAGTACCCGCGTAGCAAGGAGAACATGGAGTACGCCGTCAAATCGGCCGCCGACAACCGCGTCCTGCTGTCGGGCGGCTCGAAATCCTCCGACCGCGAGTTCCTCGAACTCGTCGAGGAGTGCATGGACGTCGGCGTCGCCGGCCTCGCCGTCGGCCGCAACGTCTGGCAGCGCGAGAACCCCTACGAGATGCTCGACATGCTCGAAGAGGTCGTCTTCGAGGGCGCCAGCGCGGACGACGTGCTGTAAACCGCCACATCCTGGCCAGCTTTTTCGCGGTGTCGACGGATGGGCCAAACGCCGTCCGGCGAGGGGAAAACACATATCCACGCGGCTGCCATCCCTGAGTATGATCGACGAGACCGTCGCGGAGATAGAGGAGATGCAAACCCACAGCTCCTCTGTCGTCGCGGTCAAGGCAGCCACGGCGCTGCGGGAGCTGACGGGCCGCGAGTTCCCGACCGTCGAGGAGTACGTCCGGACGCTGAAGCGAAACAGCCGGGCCCTGCGGCGGGCCAACCGGTCGCACGCGTCGTTACACACCACCCAGGAGGAGATAGTCGACACGGTCGCCGACGCCGACCCCGAGGACGTCTCGACGGCGAAGGGACTGACCGTCGAGGCCATCGACCGCGTCGTCAGTGACGTGGAGGCCGCCAAGGACCGCGCCGCCAAACGCGGTGCGGCGGCGCTTTCCGACGAGGACGTCCTCTTCACCCACGACTTCTCGTCGACGGTGCTTGCGGCCATCGAGACGGCCGTCGACGACGGTGCGGCCTTCGAAGTGTACGTTTCCGAGTCCCGCCCGCGATATCTGGGTCGGAAGATGGCGCGGAAGCTGGGCGCCATGGACGGGGTCGACGTGACGCTGCTGGTCGATGCGGCCTCTGGCCACTACCTTCCGGAGGCCGACCGGGTCGTCGTCGGGATGGACTGCATCGTCGACGAGACGCTGTACAACCGTATCGGTACGTATCCGCTGGCGACGACGGCGGCCCGGGAGGACGTACCGATGACGGCCATCGGCGCCGACTCGAAGTTCGTCGACGGTGCCTTCGCCTTCGAGAACGAGATTCGCTCGCCGTCGGAGGTCCATCGCGAGCCGGCCGACGAGTTCACCGTCGGGAACCCGGCCTACGACGCGACGCCGCTGTCGCTACTCGACTCGATTATTACCGACAAAGAGACCCGCAACGTGAGTTAGTTCCCGGGGCGGCTGCTAATGACCGTGTGACACCAGGGACACCGATAGGCGCGCCCCTCGTCGGTCTGTTCGATATCCCAGTCGCCGGTGACCGAGCTTTCGTGGCCACACGACGGACAGAACAACATCGTCTTCTGGCGGCTCTCCGGGGGCGGTGCAGTGGCAGTCGCGT
>JBEQBH010000027.1:0-8691 GCA_041639955.1 Halobacteriales archaeon
CTGCCGCCGGCGCTGACGCTGAACGTTATGGTCTCGGACTCGCCGGGGGCCAGCGACTCGATGTACGATTCGTCGTCGTCCGCGCTGATGGGCGAGGAGGTAAAGACCTTCGCCGTGATGTCGGAGAGGGTCTGGTTGCGGGTGTTCGTCACCGTTATCTCGATGTTGCCGGACTGGCCGACGCCGATGGAGGTGTTGGCCGAGTCGACGCTGAACTCGTCCTGGTCCGGCCTGACCCGGGCCTGCGCTTCGAGCGTGTCGCTCTCCTCGCGGTCGCCCTCGCTGTTCCGGTAGCTCGCGAGGAAGTCGAACTGTTTCGCGCCCTCCTGGGCGCTATCAGTGGCGTCGACGGTGAAGGTCACGTCGGTCGAGTCGCCGGGCTCTAGGTTCCCGACTGCGACCTGGGTCTCCTGTGGCGAGAGGTCGCTCTTGTCGCTGGCCCAGTTGACGACGACGTTGTCGACGCTGCGCGGGCCGTCGTTGGTCACCGTCGCGGTGATGGTCCCCTCGTCGCCGGCTCTGAGTGTGCTCTCGACCTCGGAGAGCGAGAAGGTCTGCTCGGGGTCCGGCGTGATACTCACAGAGGTGTCGGTGGACTCCTTGCGGACGCCGTCGGGGTTGTCGAAGGCGACGTTTAGCTGGAACGGATAGCTCTCGACCTGGGCGTCTTCAGTCGCGGAGATATCGTACCGGAACGTCTGGCTCTCGCCCGGGGCCCAAGAGTCGACCGAGCGGGTGCTCTCGGCTCGCTCGCCGAAGGTGAGCTCTCCGTTCTGGCTCGCCAGCGTGACTTCGCTGTTGTTCGCGGCCGTCTGGCCGGTGTTCTCGACAGTGACGGCGACGGTCCCGCTGGAGCCGACCTGTGCGTTCGACTCGACGTTCGTCACGTCGAAGGTGGCGTCGTCGCTGACAGTGACGGTGACGGTGCGGGTCCGCGTGACGCTGCTTTGCTGTCGCACGCCGCCGGAAATCTGGCTGTAGTAGTCATAAGAGAGCACCACCGGAACGTTGTACGTCCCGGGCTCGGCGTTCTCGTCGACGCTGATATCGAAACTCGCCGTGGTCGGTGCACCGGTCGGGAGGCTCCCGAGCGAGCGTGTGCCGGTCGTGACCGATATCGGGGCCTGGTCGTCTCTGACATCGACGGTCAGCCCGCGTGCGGTCGTCACCTCGTTGTTCAGCGCGGGATTCCGTTCGTCTCCCAGGTCAAGGTCGCCGCTGTTGACGAGCACCACGTCGAGTGTGGTCTCCTCGCCGGCGGCGACGGTGTCGTCCTGGAGGGAGGTGGTGATATCCGGGCTCCCCCGGGCGACGGCAGTGGCGGTTCCGGCAGCGAGCACGAGCGCGGCAACGACCAGTAACAGCGCGATGGAGCGTTTGTTCATTGGATAGTGGGTAGGGCAGTCTCGGGGGTCGTTCCGCGGCGGCCGACGACTACCCCCGCAGTTCGTCGGCCCGAATTTGAGCGGCTACTCAGTCAGCTACAACTGAGGCGCAGTCCATTAATTAGGCTTGTGGTTTCACCGCCGCGTCTGGGCTCTCAGCGTTCCTACCGACGGCCTGTTGGGGTCTGGCGCGACCGGTCCGCAGTCGGCGTCGCGGTACTGCCGCCGTCGTGCGCTCCGTCTCTGGCTCCCCCCCTCGTCGGCTCGGCCCGCGCCCGCGGCCTGCTTGACATATCGCCGTTCGAGAACGGGGCGACGGGGACCACCACCGGCGGCGGCACGGCGGAGTCCCACCGGCTGGCCGTCGAGCCGTGGCTCCCCTACCAGTACAGTGGTCCGGCGTCGCGATGATGGGTCTCGTCGCGGGATTCTCGGGAGGTATACGGTCGTCCCCCGCCGGTCAGTCGCCGCTGCGCTCGATGGACCGGTACGTCTCGACGATGGTGTCGAACTCGTCTATCTCGTCCCGGAGTGTCGCTTCGAGCTCCTCGGCCCGGGCTTGCAGGGCCGCGTACTCGCTGCTGTCCGCGAGCGCCTCGGGGGACCGCTGTGCCTCCAGTACCTGTAACTTCGACGTTACCCGGAAGAACTCGTTCAGGCGGTCGTCCCCGTCTCGCCCGTCCAGATGCTGTCCCAGTATCGAGAGCAGCGACTCCCCGTCAGCGGGTTTCTGCAGGTAGTCGTCGAAGTCCATCTCGATGATGTTGAGGTCCGGGTCGACGGCGGTCAGCATGATGACGACGCCCTCGTAGCCGCGCTCTCGGAGCCTGGCCAGCACCTCGTCGCCGTGGCAGTCCGGCATCCGGCGGTCAAGCAGTATCGCGTCGACCCCCGGACCGGCCTGCTCGAGTGCTTCCTCGCCACTGTAGGCGACGCTGGTCTCGTAGGTCGCGCCGATTCTGAGCGCCTGTGTCTCGGCTATGTCGCGCTCGTCGTCGACCACGAGGACGTGCGCCCGCCGCTCCGTATCGTGTGGCACCGGTTGCAGTTGCGCCCGCAGGCAGTTACTCTTTGTGAGGCGCTCGACCGAGCGTCGCCGGTCTCGCTGCTCCGTCTCGAAAGAAGTTAACAGATGGACCGAGGACTACCACTCGAATGAGCGAGCAGTCGAACAGGGAGCCCGGCGAGAACCCACCGACCGGCAGCCTCCTGACTGTCGTCGGGTGGATCGCGGTCGGCGCGGTGTCGCTCGCCGCCGTGCTGGCCGTGCTCGATACCGTCGTCGTACTCCCGTTCTCCCGGGAAGTGGCCGTCGGGCTCGGCCTCGCGCTGGGCGGCGGTATCGGCGGCGTCGCCCGCCTCTTCCGGCCCGGGGCCCCAGCCGAATCGCCTGACCGGACGATAACGGTCGATGCACCGGAGACGCCGAAACCGGAGCCGTCGGACCTCTTCGACGGCCACCCGGACCCCGTGCTGTACTACGTCGCCGAGGGTCACGGGCCCGTCGTCCGGGCGGTCAACGAGGCCTTCGGCGAGACGTTCGATGTTCCGACGGCCCGAATCGAGGGCACCCCGCTCTCGGAGGCCCTCCTGGTGACCGGTGATGAGACGGTCGGCGCCGACACGGTCATGGCCGGCGGACTCGACCGAATCGTCGACTGCGAGACGACGGCCGGAGCCGAGCGGTTCCGGCTCAGAACGGTCGCGGGCGGCGAGACCGGCTACCTGCTGTACACGCCCCAGAACTAGTCAGTTCGGTCGGCGCGTGATATCCCGGAAGGCGGTGTCGATATCCTCGAACTCAGAGAGCACTTCGTCCATCTCCACCTGCAGCGTCTCGGCCCGTCGTTCCAGCGATTCGACGCCCTCGTTTCCGTCGAGCGACTGGGCCGTCTTTTCCCCCTTCAACAGGGCGAGTTTCGACGTGACCTCCATGTACTCCGCGAGTCGGTCGTCGTACCGCCTGGCGGTCAGCTGCTGATCGATGGCCGCCACCAGGTCCGATTTCTCGATGGGCTTGCAGAGGTAGTCGTCGAACGGCATATCGATGATGTCGAAGTCGGGGTCCACTGCCGTTATCATGATAACCCGCGTCGAGATATCCCGGTCCCGTATCTCTTCCAGTACCTCGTCACCGCCGATGTCGGGCATCCGCCGGTCGAGCAACACCACATCGACGTCGTCGTCCAGTCTGTCGAGCGCGGCCTCCCCGCCGTAGGCCGTCTCCGTCTCGTACCGGTCGCGGAGACGCAACGCGTAGACGTCCGCCACCTCGGCCTCGTCGTCCACGACGAGAACAGTTGCGTCCGCAGTAGACTCTGACACAGTAGCCTATACTGTCGGGAGCGGGGATATAATTATTGTGTGGCGTGACTTCGGTCCGTTCGCCGGTCTTCGCGAGGCGCGTAACGGAACTTTAAAGATTGCGTCACGGCCAGATTCAACATAGGAATGCTCGCGCCACCGCTGCAAGTCATCGACGGCTTTCTGCTGAACTACACCATCGGTGATGTCCTGTTGCTTGGGTTCGTCCTCGGTGCCGTCGGCATCCTGCCGACGCGCTCGCTGAAGATGCTTGGGGTACACACCGTCTCAATCGGCGTGTTGTTGCTGTTGCTACCCGCGTCGATGCTGGCACCGAACGCCGGCAGCCTGCTGGCCTCCTCGTTTGCGTACAAACTGGTCGGGCTCGTCCTGCTCGCGCTCGCGCCGGTGCTGTACTCGATCGGCCGGAAGTAACTACCCCAGCTTTTCCAGCGCGGTAAAGAAATCGAGCGGTGGGCCGGCCAGCCGAATCGGTTCGCTCGCCCGCGTCACCGTCACCCGTTCGGGCGGCGATAGCTCGGCTCTGATGCGGCCGTCGCTGACGACGACGCCCTCGTCGGCGCCCGAGACTGACACCGTCACGTCGCTGTCGACGTCGGCGACGAGCGGCGGCATCCCGTCGGTCTGTGCCATCCCGGTGATGACGAGTCCCCCGACTGCGGGGTGGACAAGCGGCCCGCCCTCGCTCAGGTTGTAGGCCGTCGACCCCGTCGGCGTGGCAACCAGCACGCCGTCGGCGTGGCCGCTGGTGTACAGCGAGCCGTCGACGCGGACCTCGAACTCGGCGCCACCGCCGCTCCCGCGATGGGTGCCTTGAACGACGACCTCGTTGAGCGCGGGCGAGAGCCGCCAACCGTCGCCGGTCGCCCGCAGCCGCGGCATCGCCCTGGTCCGTGCGCTGCCGGTCCGCTGGATGTGTTCGACCTCGGCGACGATCGTCTCGATTGCCTCCTCGGGCGCCAGCGCGTTCAGAAAGCCGACTTCGCCAAGGTTGACGCCCATGATGGGGGTCGAGCCGGCGCCGCGGGCCGCATAGAGGAAGGTCCCGTCGCCGCCGATGCTGACCACTAGATCACACGCTCCCATCTCGTCGACCGGACGCGTCAGCGGCGTAGCGGCGTCCCACGCCTCGTGGTCCGACAGCGCCTCGCCGGTGGTCTCGTCGACGGCGACTGTCGCCGAGACCCCGAGGAGCCGATCGGTCAGCGTGCTCGCGAGCGCCATCGCCCGGTCGTTGTCCCGCTGTGCGACGATCCCGACAGTCATTGGAGGCGGTTCCCGCCGGGCGACCATAAACCCTCCACGACGGCAAGCTTATATCCGTTCCCGAGAGTTTGCAAGCCATGGCTGTCTGTGGCCGGTGGTCGCGCGAATGAGCGACGGCGAGGACGACCGCGACGACGACTGGTTCGAGAGCGCGTTCGAGGACGAGTCGGACGGGACCGACGATGAGACCGACGACCGCGAACGGCCGTCCGACAGTGACGCGGACGACAACTCGTTTTCGGGTGCGGGCGACACTGCCGACGACGGCGGGAGTCCGTTCGACGACGATGGTGGGAATCCGTTCGACGACGACAACGGTGACAGCCCGTTCGACGACGACGGCGGGAGCCCGTTCGACGACGATAGCGGTGACAGTCCGTTCGACGATGACGGCGGGAACCCGTTCGATGACGATACCGACGGTGAGACCGACGCGGACGACGACGATGGAAGCCTCTTCGGCGACGACTTCGCGACGGCGTTTGAGTCTGCCGGCAGCCCCGGCGGTGGCGACGGTTCGGCGACCGAGTTCGAGGACGAGGACTTCGACTCCGACATCCCCCGCATCGACGTGGGCATCGAGGGATTAGACCGGATGATACAGGGCGGAATCCCGCGTCGTCACCTCATCGTCGCCATCGGCTCGGCGGGGACCGGGAAGACGACCTTCGGGCTGCAGTTCCTCCATCACGGGCTGGAAACGGGCGAGAACTGCGTCTTTATCACGCTCGAACAGTCCCACGCGGCTATCATGGACACCGCCAACGACCGCGACTGGGAGTTCGACAAGTACGAGGACAACAACCAGCTGGCCGTCGTCGACCTGGACCCGGTCGAGATGGCGAACAGCCTCGACAACATCCGCGGCGAACTCCCCGGGCTCATCGAGGACTTCGACGCCGACCGCCTCGTGCTCGACTCCGTCTCCCTGCTGGAGATGATGTACGACAACCCTGCTAACCGCCGCACCGAGGTGTTCGATTTCACCAGGTCGCTGAAGGACGCCGGCGTCACGACGATGCTCACCTCCGAGGCCAGCGAGGACAACCCCTACGCCTCCCGCCACGGCATCATCGAGTACCTGACCGACGCGGTCTTTGTCCTCCAGTACGTCCGCTCGGAGACCCGGGAGACCCGCCTCGCTGTCGAGATACAGAAGATACGCAACGCGAACCACTCACGCGAGACCAAACCCTACGAGATAACGATGGACGGAATCAGCGTCTACCAGCAGGCGAACATCTTCTGAGGACCTCCGGGCGAGTGGCCCGTGGTAACACCTGGCTATCGAGCCGTGCGGCGAAACAATCATTTATCTGACCGACCGGCGAACGCTCTGGCATGACCCTGCTCGTCCCATTCGACGGTTCGGAGCTCTCGGAAGCCGCCCTCGAACGCGCCACTGACTTCGCGGAGTTCACCGGCGAGGACGTACTCGCGCTGACAGTTGTCCCGGACCAGCCGGAGTATGCACTCTCACGGAACTGGGTCGACGCCGAGGACCCGTTCGACCCCGATATCGTCGCCGAGCGGTTCCGCGAGCGCGTCGCCGACATCGCTCCCGAAGCCAAGTTCCGCCACGAGGTCCCCGAGGACGTAAGCTCGATGGCCTCCATCACGACCGACGTGACCCGGACCATCCGCGCGGTCGCCCACGACGTCGATGCCTCAGTCGTCTTCATCGGCAGCGAGAACGCCGGCCGCGTCTCCTCGCCGGTGTCGAGCGTGGGCGCACCCGTCTCCGAGGACCCGGGGTACGACGTCTACATCATCAGGCACGCCTGAGGCCGGCAGTACAGCCGCGCTCTCTCACGCGAACCGACAGTACAGCCGCGTCCGTCTGGTCGCTACCGCACGACGGTCACCGGGACGGTCGCCCGCCGGACGACCGTTTCGGCGACGCTGCCAAGCAGGATACGGGACATTCCCGAGCGGCCGTGGCTCCCCATCACTATCTGGCTGATATCGTTGTCGTCGGCGTAGTCGACGATGGTCTTGGTCGGCCGGCCGACCTCGATGACCGTCTCGACGGTTCCGACGCCGGCCTCGCGGACGACGGCCTCGAGCTCGTCGAACCGCTCCTGGGCCTCGGTCTGTCGCTGTTTGTACCACTCCTCTGAGAAGGACGGGACCGACGCTTGCGCGCTGTAGCCGGCCTCGGCGGGGTTGATGACGTGGAGAAGCACCAACGCGTCGTCGGGGAAGGTCTCGGCCGCGAACTCGACGGCCGCTCTGGCCTGTTCGGAGCCGTCGACTGGGAGGAGAATCCGATTTGACATACGTAGCATGCCAGTGGCCGCGGGCTTGAATCTTCGCCCGCTGTGGACCCTTCAGGCGTCGAGCAGTTCGAGGATGCGAAGCACCCAGACGAGGACGTTGACGAACACGCCCATGACGGCGACGTAGATGCCGATGGCGTTGCGGAGGTCGCTCGCGTAGCGGTTCTCCTTGACCGCCCATATCTCGTAGGTCAGGCTCACGACGAAGGCGGCAAAGAAGACGAGACTCGCAAGCAGGATGAGCGGCTGGAACACGAAGAAGCCGACGGCCCCGAGGGCGAAGCCGCCGACGAACAGGTAAAACGAGTAGTTCTGCCAGCTGGAGAAGTCCCTGTTCGTCGTGAACACGACGTACGCGACCGCGGCTGTGATGGCGCCAGTGACGACAACGGAGATACCGACGGCCGGGAGCCGAAGGGAGGCGGCCGCGAGGCCAAGCACCGTCGCGCCGAAGAGGGCGTAGCCGAACTGTGTCAGCGTGACGCCGGCCCCCGCGAGCGGGAGACTTCCCCGCTGGGTCCCCTTGCTCGCGACCCAGGAGCCGCCACCGACGGTGACCGCGAAGGCGGCGATACCCAGAAAGAAGTTCCCGAACAGCACCGCACCGAGGCCGACGACCGACGGGACGTACGACAGCGCCAGCATCGCCAGGATGTTGACCGCGATGAGGCCGGTCGCCGTGCCGATTATCTTCGTGAGGTTCCGGTCGACTGTGCCTGTGGCTGTGCGTTCGACACTGCCGAATGACCCACTCATATGGGGTGACAAGACGACTGCGACGGATGATTCTTTTCAACTACCAGGTGTGTGTGAGGACGGCTCACTCCGTTCGCCGTTCCGTTACGAGACGCTTCGCTGCGCTCAGCGTCTCGCTACTCCCGGCCGTGGCGGGTCACACACGTCGAGAGCCCGATAAGCTCCACGGGCTCGGAGTTGTCCGGCGAGTACACCACCCGCTGCCCCTTCTCCATGTAGGGGACCTTCGATTCGAGGTTCGTGGGGATGTTCACCGCCTTGATGGCGTCCTCGTCGCCGAGGTTGAGCACCATCGTCGTGTTTATCTGCTTGAAGACGGGGTCGGCGATGTCCTGGGGGTCCTGCGTGATGAGATAGAGACCGAGGCGCTCCTTGCGGCCCTGCTTTGCGGCTTCGGTGAACTTCCCGATGACCTTCCGTCCCTGGACGCTGTCGGCGTCGGTGAGGAAGTTGTGGGCCTCGTCCATCCCCAGGACGAGGGGCGTCTCCTTGATGCGGTCGTAGGTGGGGTCGTTCGAGAGCTTCTGGTCGATGAGCAGGCTCGACACCGCGAGAACGATAGTCGAGGCCGTTCGGGAGTCCGTGATGTGGTAGGTGGGAATCACGGTCAGCCCGCCGTCCCGAACGAGCTGGGAGACCTGGTCGGTGATGGGGCGGGCGTCCTGGTCGAAGACGCCGCC